>DASSJP010000532.1:0-5408 GCA_035691165.1 Rubrobacter sp. | reverse complement strand
CTGTGTGCCTGTCCGAGGTGGCGGAGGGCCGTCGCCTCGTTCTCCGCCTCCGTCAGGGCGGCGCGACCTCGCGTCTCTATTTCGAGGCGCACGCGCTGGGCTTCGGTCTCCTGCTCTTCGAGCATGCGGGCTACGTCCTGGCGGGCGCGGTTACGGGCTTCCTTTACTTCAATGAGGCGGGCGTCGCGGTCCTTCTTGGAGCGTTCGATCTCCATTAGCAGCGTGTCGATACGCTGTTTGCGGGTGAGCTCCCACTCGCGCTCGTATGCTGCGAGCTCTTTGGCTACGCGCTCGCGGGTGGCTAGGTGCTGCTGGTACTGGTCGGGGAGCTGCACGTCGGGTATGTTGGCGCCGAGGATTCGGACCCCGTACTGGGTTAGCTGGCGGTTCAAGTACTCCTGCATGTCTCCGACGTCGCTGCCGCGCAAGTCGTACGCCTTCTCCGTGCTCACCTGTCGGCTGCGCTGACGGATCGCATCCTGCACGGCACTCGAGAGCACGAGGTCGAAGTTGGAGGCGCCGATCACGCGGACGAAGGCGAGCGGGTCGACGATGCGGAACTTGAGGAAGAACTCTATCCCCTTCAGGGGCACGTTCTCCCTTGTCGGGCAGACGGCGACGGGGGCGAGGTAAGGGATCTCGGTCGCCGTGTCCACGACGAACTCGACCTTGTCAGAAGGCCGCCAGAGGTAGTGACGGCCAGGCGAGAGGATACCTTCGATCCTTCCGTAGCGCGAACGAACACCCGTCGTCCCCTGCTCGATCTCGACGATGGCGCCCCGCCACAGCCAGAGCAGCGCGAGGCCGAGGAAGAGGATAGAGACCAGCACGGCCACGACAGCGAGCGCCGCGCTCCCTGAGAACACAGCGAACCCGAGCATGTAGATCGCCACGCCGAGCAGGAACAGCCATCCGTAGCGCCTGCGGTCCTTCGGTATGACGACGGGGACGATCTGTCCCGCGTCCCCGCCCCTCAAATATTGCCTGACTCCGGACCAGCCAGAGACGACCTCTGTTATCCTAGAGAACTCCTGTACCCTTGCTCCAGTCTGCGACTGAAGTTGCGCCTGCATCGACTCCATCGTCTCGGTCATCGTCCCTCCTCCCCATCAGGTTCGGTGCGGCCATCTGGCTGTCCGTCTCCCTCGTGGCCGATACGCTCGACGCGCTCACGCACCGCCTCGTCGGTTACGGACTGCCGGATCTCCTCGACCCTGTCCGCGGTCGCTTCTTCGGCGGCAGGTTCCTCTTCGGGACGTGTCTCATGGCCGTCTGAGAGGCTTTCGAGCTCGATTGCGCGCTCGCGGATGCGGGCCTGTATCTCCTCCATGCGATCCCGAATCGCCTGCATGTCCTCGGGCGTGAACAGAGGCTCGCCTCCCGTCCCGATCATACGGCGTGAGATCTGGAGGAAGTCCACAGCGTCGTCGCCGTCGATGGCCCCGATCTGGACCACCTGCGGCAGCCTGTCTGCGACCGCGGCGAGTCGTTCGAGAACGTCCTGCTGGAAACGGTACTCCAGTATCTCGGGCGCCGCCGCGCTGCTGACAGCCCGAATATCGAGGGCCTGGGCTTCGAGTAAGGCAGCGTTGGCGTTCGCCGTGCTCTCCGCCTCGACCATCCGTTCGCGGGCGCTGGCGTTCGCACGGTTCGTCTCGCGTTCGCGGGCCGTGTCGATCTGGGCCTGATAGGTCGCTATCTCCGCGCTGATCGCCGATAGCGTCTCGCGCAAGGACGCAAGCTCGCCCCGTAGCTCGCCCTCATCCTGCTCCTTACGCAGCCTGAGCTCGTATTCGTATGTGTATGCTTCCTTCGCAACCCTGACCATCTCGGGGGCGGCGAGATCCATCCTGTACTCCTGGCTCGATGGCTCGGCGTGGGTAATGTTCGCGTTCGTGAAGCGCACGGCGGGCAGGAACTGCTCATTCAGGGAGTCGAGGAACTTCTGGGTGCTCTCTCCGACCAAATCGTATATATCCTCGGCGCGCTGCTCGTAGATCAGGGCGCGCGTGACCTCGCTTATGGCGTTCTCCAGCTTGTCCGAGAAACCCTTGACCCCGCCCACGGTGAAGATGAACTCTGCAGGGTCTTCGATCCTGAACTGCAAGAAAAGGTCGACGCTGGCGTTCACCCTGCTCGCCGTCGGAGCCTGCCTTATGGGGGCGTTGTACGGATATTCCCTCGTGGTATTGACGATGTAACTGACCTGCTTCCAAGGGTTGAAGAGCAGCTTGCGGCCAGCCTCGACGACCTCCTCGAGCTTCCCGAAGCGGGTGATAACGGCCCTGCAACCATCCGGGACCATCACGACGCTCTGGCGCCACCAGGAGAAGAAGGCGAGCAGGATCAGGAGCAGCCACAGGTGAGGCCCGAACAGCGCCAGCGCCACCCCACCGCCGGCGAACCCGATTATTGCGAGCGTTACGATAGCGCCGAAGAATAGGAACACGACCATCATCCCTATAGGCATGAGACGCCAGAACAACGACTGGCGGTTCGGGATGACGACGGGTGAGATCGCGTTTATAAATCTTCCCGATGGCTCCAGGGTTGGGAAGCTGCGGTTGACGATCTCGGCGGCGTCCGAGAGGGCCGCCGTCTGCTGGTCTATGCGCGTCCCCGTGGTCCCCCCGCGCTCTCGCGCCGAGAGAAAATCCCTCGCGTCGATCCTGAACTGCTCGGAGTCTTCTATTCCCTCCGACAGATCCCTTGCCCTCTCGCCGAGCCTCTCCACCAATAATCCTCCAGGATGCTAGAGCGACATTACTTCTGCCCCATACTTGCACGCTCCCACCTACAGCACAACCCCATCTATGGCTCGGCTGTCCATAAGGGACCCGCCTGAAGGCGGTGGATCGCGATCTCGCACGCGGGTCTCGGGCGCCAAAAGCGGTAGGATACAGGATCTGCGCTACATAACGTGGAAGGAACCGGCGACGAGTACGGAGAAACAGGCATACCAAGCCGGCGCGCGGAAGCTCAGGATCGCGCTCGGGGTCGCCGTGGCCCTCTTTATCCTGGCGCAGGGTCTCGCGACGCTGCTCTTCTTAAGGCACGGATGGGACGCGCTCACCTTCCCCTACCCGCTGAACTACGGTGAGGGACCGATCCTCGACCAGTCCGTAAGGCTCGCGCATTTCCAGAACATCTACAGGACCGACCTCTCCGGGCCTCCTTACGTCGTCTCCAATTACCCTCCGCTCTTCATGCTCGTCCAGGTACCTTTCGTGTGGCTGTTCGGGCCGGCGCTCTGGTACGGGCGTCTGATCTCTCTCCTCAGCGTCGCTGCTGTGGCGCTCTTCGTGGGTCTGACCCTGCATACGCTTACAAGGGACAGGATCGCCGCGGTGGCTGGGGGTCTGATCTTCCCCACCGTGCCCTACGTGGTGCGCTGGTCTTCTCTGGCGCGTGTAGACTCGCTGGGGCTCGCACTGTCCTGGGCCGGACTGTTCGTCGTCGCGCGCTGGCCAGAGAGGCGCTGGAGCGTCTTTATCTCGGCTCTGCTTCTGGTGGCGGCCGTCTATACCCGCCAGACTTACCTCCTGGCCGCTCCGCTCGCGGCTTTCGCGTGGCTCGTGGCCCAGGGCCAGCGTCGCCGGGCGCTCGAGACAGCCGCGATCGCAGGCGGCGCGAGCCTGCTTCTGTTCGCGGCCCTGAACATCTTCGCCGGAGGCGGGTTCTTCCTCAACACCGTAATCGCCAACCTCAACGACTTCCGCTGGGAACGGGTTAGCCTGAACGCCCTGGGGGCCCTCCTCGCCTGCCCGCTGCTACTGCTCGGCTCACTCGCGTACCTCGTGCTGACGCCGCGCAAGGGGAACCAAGCGTGGTGGCTCGTGGCGCCGTACCTGGTAGCGAGCATCCCCTCCGCGATGCTCGTCGGCAAGGTGGGCTCGGACGTGAACTACCTCCTGGAGTTGTCCGCGGCGCTCGGCCTGGCTACGGGCGCTTTCATCGCCTGGCAGCGCAAGCGTCCGCGGTTGCGGGTAGCCCTGATCGCACTCCTCGCTCTCCAGGCACTGGCGCTCGCCCAATCATCGCGGGTCCCTTCAGGCCTCCAGAACTACGTCATCGAGCAGCGGAGCGAGGTCGCCCACCTGTCCACGATCGTGGCGAACGCGGACGGGCCCGTGCTGACAGACGATTACATGGGACTCCTGCCGCTGCATGGGCGCAGGATCTACTTCCAACCTTTCGAGATGACCCAGCTCTCCCGTGATGGTGACTGGGACCAGAGACCCTTCGTCAAGGATATCAGTAAGGAGAAGTTTCCCGTAATCATGATCTGGAGTCCCCCGTTCGCGAGGGAGATAAAACGTGACAGGTGGACCCCACGAATGCTCGAGGAGATCCACGATCATTACGAGAGGACGGACCGTATCGCCGACATGGTCATCTTCCGGCCGAGGGAGTAGTAAGGGCGGTTCGCGAACCGCCCTTACTACTCTGAGACTACTCCCTTGCCCCTACTCCTGCGTGACCTCTTCGCCGCGCATGAGTTGCTCCAGGCGCTCTATCTGCCCGCGACTCCCGAGCACGATAAGCGTGTCGCCCGCGCGCAGACTATCATCGGCGCTTGGCGTCGTGTCGAAGTTGCCTTCCGCGGTGCGGATGGCGAGGACTATGGCGCCGGTCCTCTCCCCTATCTTGAGATCCCCGATAGTGTGCTCGGCGATGGTCGAGTCCTCTGGTACCGAGAATTCCTCCAGGCGGAACTCGATGCCTTTCTCGCCGCGGGTGACGACGTCCAAAAAGTCCACGACGAGCGGCTGCGTGGCGAGCGAGGCGAGCCGCCTGCCGCCTACGGCATAAGGCGAAAGAGTACGGTCGGCCCCCGCTATTTCGAGTTTTGCTCCTGACTCGTCTGACGAGGCGCGGGCGACGATGTGCAGCTTCGGGTTGAGCTTGCGGGCCGAGAGGACCACGAAGACGTTGTCGGCGTCGGAGTCAACGGCGGCGATGAGTCCCCCGGCGTGCGTGATGCCGGCCTCCTCGAGAATGGTGTCGTCTGAGGCCTCGCCGAGCAATGCGAGATAGCCTTCAGCCATGCACTCCTCCAGGATCTCAGGGTCCTGTTCGACGATAACGAAAGGTACTTGGTCAGCCGCGAACTCGCGGGCGACCTGTCTTCCGACCCTGCCGTAGCCGCACAGGATGTAGTGGCCGTTTAGCCTGCCGATCGCCGTCTTCACCCTTCTCCTTCCGAAGTAGCCTCGCACCGTACCTTCGACCACGAGCTCTACGGAGGATACTGCCGCGTAGAACAGCGTGCCAACCCCCGTTATCAGGAGGAGCATGGTCCACAACTGTCCTGACACGTCGAGCTCGCGAACCTCCCTGTATCCGACGGTGGTCAGGGTGATCACGGTCATGTACAGGGCATCGGTGAAGCTCCATCCCTCGAACAC
>DASSJP010000531.1:0-2985 GCA_035691165.1 Rubrobacter sp. | reverse complement strand
AAAGAAGCCCTGTATGCATACCTCAAGGACAGGAGGATGCTCCTCGTCCTCGACAACCTGGAGCACCTCCTTGAGGTAGTGCCAGAGGTTGTATCCCTCATCGAGGGTTGCCCTCATCTTAGGGTGCTAGCGACGAGCAGGGCACCTCTTAGGGTGAGAGGAGAGCAGGAATACCCCGTCGGACCGCTAGGAGTTCCAGATCCCACCAGAACACCCATGGTCGATGAGGTAAAGGGGGCTGCATCGGTAGAGCTGTTCGTACAGAGGGCGAGGGCAGCCTCTCCCTCATTCGAGTTGACCCACTCAAACGCAGCAGCGGTAGCAGCGATCAGTTGGAGGCTGGACGGGCTGCCACTCGCTCTGGAGCTAGCAGCAGCGAGGGCTCGCTTCTTGGGACCCACGGCACTGCTATCGAGGCTGGACAAGGCACTAGAAGCAGGAGGAGGAGCGAGGGATCTGCCAAAGAGGCAGCAGACGATGCGTGCGACCCTTGACTGGAGTCACGATCTACTTCACATCCCTGAGAAGGAGCTCTTCAGGCGCCTTTCTGTGTTTGCGGGGGGATGGAGTCTGGAGGGAGCGGAGGAAGTAGGAGAGGGAGGGGAGGTGGAAGGGGAGGAAATCCTGGCTCTCTTGGGCAATCTGGTGGAGCAGTCACTTGTAGTAGCGGAGGGATCAGCAGATGGCACGGTGAGGTATGGGATGCTAGAACCCATCCGCCAGTATGCTCATGAGAAGCTCCAGGAGAGCGGGGAAGCGGAAGACGTCCGAAAGCGCCACGCGGCTTTCTATCTGGCTCTCATGGAGGAAGCGGGACCGGCGCTTAAGGGACACGCCCAGCCGATCTGGCTCGGACAGTTCGAGGCAGAGCTCGGCAACCTGCGCGTCGCACTCTCGTGGTCCGTCGAACGCGGAGAGGGACAGAAGGTCGCGGACGCGGCCTGGACCTCGTGGACGTACTGGTGGCTGAGCGGGCACCTGAGCGAGGGACGCCACTGGATGGAGGAGGCGCTGGCGAGTGAGCCGGGGATGCCCGCAACTTACAGGGCCAGGCTCCTGACCCTCGGCGCCACGCTAGGCCAGGCTCTCGGCGACTTCGAAGCGTCCCGCCAGAGGAATGATGAGAGTATGGAGCTATTCCGAGAGCTGGGCGACACAGACGGCTTATATTTCGCGACGGGTACAGCCGGTCTCATCGCGTTGGGCCAGGGGAAACCCGAAGAGGCACTCTCGCTGATGGAAGGATCGGGGGAGCGCAGGCTCGAGTTATTCGGAGACAGATGGGCCTCCAGCGCCATGTTCGGTTTCTCGGCTACAGTGGCGCTAGGGCTGGGGGATCGCGCCCGCGCCCGTCATCTGGCGGAGCGGTCGCTCTCGCTGGCCAGGGAGATAGGGGCGAGGGAGGTCGTCGCCGTGGCGCTCCCCACGCTGGCGGGGATAGCTCGGTCCGATGATGAGCTCGAGCGGGCGGCGCGGCTGTTCGAGGAGGGCCTCGTGCTCTCCGCCGAGGTCGGAGATGGAACCAATATCGCTTATTACCTCGAGTCGCTGGCGGAGATCTCCGCCTCAGAGGACAGGTTAGTGCGGGCCGCGAGGCTATGGGGGGCCGCAGCGGTTCTCCTCGAAACTGTCGAGGTCATAGTCTATCCCCACGCCGCAGACCGCACCTACTTCGACCGGCAACTGGCCGCCGCGCGCGCGAAGCTCGACGAGCAAACGTGGCAGGAGGCGTGGGAAGAGGGGCGAACGATGACGACCGAAGAGGCCGTCGGATACGCCCTGGAGAAGGAGACGGCGCTTTGAGCCCGAGCCGCCACCGTAACTCGGGTTCGGTCTACGCATGGGCGAGATGAAAGCGCAGCAGGACGCCCCCTTCGGCCCACGGCTACGTCGATTGCGCGAGGCAGCAGGGCTTACGCAGGAGGAGCTTGCTTCGAGGGCTGGCCTGACGGCCAAGGCCGTAAGCGCCCTCGAGCGCGGCGAGAGGAAACGCCCCTACCCCCACACCGTGCGCTCTCTGGCTGAAGCGCTGGAGCTCTCCGAGCGAGAGCGTACCGTCCTCACCGAGGCCGTACCCGGCCGGGACGGCACCCCCCCCGCGACCGAAGCCGCCACTACCTCCCAGTTCACCCTGCCGGCGCCGCTCACCCCCCTGTTGGGCCGGGAGCGGGAGGTGGAGGAGATAGACAACCTGCTCCGCCAGGCTGCGGTGCGGCTGCTGACGCTCACGGGCCCGGGAGGTATAGGGAAGACGCGTCTGGTCACGGAGGTGGCGCGAAAGGCGGGCAGCGACTTCCCCGACGGTGTAGCCTTCGTCGCCCTGGCACCCCTGGGGGACGCGGCGCTCGTGATGCCAACGGCCTCACAGGTTCTGGGCTTGAGGGAAGTGGCAGGCATACACCCACTAGAGGCCCTCCGCCAGCACCTGCGCGACAGAAGGTTTCTCCTGGTGCTCGACAACTTCGAGCACGTGGCGGAAGCGGCGCCCGAGGTGGTGGATCTTCTCGGCTCCTGTCCGAATCTCTCCGTGCTAGTAACCAGCCGCGCACCCCTGAGGGTCAGGGGTGAACGCGAGTACTCCGTATCCTCCTTGGGAGTGCCCGACCCCACCCGTATCCCGGAAGCGAAGGAGGTGGCCGGAACGCCGGCAGCACAGCTCTTCGTCGAGCGGGCAGAGGAAGCCTCACCCTCGTTTGCTCTAACAGAAGCCAACGCTGCTTCGGTGGCAGCGATCTGCTGGCGCCTTGACGGGTTGCCCCTAGCACTAGAGCTGGCTGCTGCGAGGGCGAGGTTCCTGGGTCCTACGGCGCTTCTTTCCAGGCTGGACAAGGCACTGGAGGCAGGGGGAGCGAGGGATCTGCCAAAGAGGCAGCAGACTATGCGTGCGACCCTTGACTGGAGCCACGACCTGTTGCACGAACCCGAGAAGGAGCTCTTCAGGCGTCTGTCCGTGTTTGCTGGGGGCTTCACGCTGGAGGCGGCGGA
>DASSJP010000530.1:0-5920 GCA_035691165.1 Rubrobacter sp. | reverse complement strand
CAGAAGGGGTCCACAGTGATCTTGCGGACCGGCCCCTCGCCGTCCCGAGGGAACCCCTGCCCGTCGTCCGTGCCCATCAGGAAGGTGCCGCCGGGAAGGTGGATCATGCCTTCCAGAGGGGCATCCTTCGTCCGTTCTATCGTCCGCGGTTTCGCAGTAATCGCTTCCGAAGCCGGCCGCAGAGGCGCACAGCAGGACGGTGTGTCCGGTTGCGTTCGGCCCGCTCTCTGTTCTCCTGTGCTCATCGAGCGTACGATACCTCCGTTGTGGTCGTAGATCCATAGGGTACCAATCCGTAGTGGTGCCGGACGGTTCGCCATTTCCTCGTGCGAAACTCCGCGCTCCTGGTCAGACCGAGCGGGTTGTTGATGGGCCTTGAGAACCTGACTAACATCTGACAACATCCGCCAAGTGCCACCGCACGCGACAGGGAGGAGGAGCGTACGGTGCCGGGATGGAGAATGAGCGGGAAGAAGCGCGAGCGCGAACATCGTCGCGTGACGTGGTCTGGCGCGCTCCTTCTGCTGCGTGAGAGATGGGCGCTCCTGGCTCTGCTGGCGATCATGCTCCTCGGCGGAGCGCTGCGGTTCTACGGCCTGAGCGTCCAGTCGCTGTGGGGAGACGAGCTTGCGAGCTGGGACTTCAGCAAACGGGATACCGTATCTCAGGTCATCCAGGGCGTGCGCAGCGACATCCATCCACCCCTATATTTCCTGATCCTCCATTTCACCCAGTGGATCTTCGGCGACTCCGAGTGGGCTCTGAGGCTACCTTCGGCCCTCGCAGGATGGCTGTGCATACCGGCGATCTACGCCCTCGGCAGGAGGCTCTACTCCGAGCGCGAAGGGATCATCGCCGCGTTGCTCCTTGCGGTGCTGTGGGCTCCGATCTACTACAGCCAGGAGGCCCGCTCTTACTCGATGCTGATCCTGTTCTCCATCCTCACGACCTACTTCTGGTGGGACGTGATGCTGAGCCTGCGCTACCGCAGGGGGCTGCCAACCAGAGAAGTTGCCTGGTATGTCGTCTGCGCGGTACTGTGCTCCTACCTGCACTACTTCGGGTTGATCCTCGTGGCGTTGCAGGGCGTCGCGCTGGCGGCGCTCGCGTACAGAACGCCTCGTAAAGCAATGCTCGTCTACGTCCCCGTAGCCCTCGCCTACCTCCCCTGGCTGCCGAGCGTGGTCTATCAATTTCAGAACAGCAAGCAGAACGGGGCCTGGATAGGAGAGCCGACCCTCCTCGCCCTGCCCGACTATTTCCAGTTCCTCTTCGGCCACTCGGGTCTGCTCTCTCTCGCTGCGTGGACGCTTCTCTGTTTCCTGCTCCTACGCGGTTGGGACGACCTTCGACCGCGCCGGAAGGGGCGTAGGATACCACCCGGTCTGCTGCTCGCGGCATGGGCTCTGGGTCCTTTCGTCGTCGCCTACGCGGTATCGCAGTCTTCGGTCCAGTTGCTCACCCAGAAGAACCTCCTGATCTCTCTCCCCGCCGTCTACCTCCTCCTCGCACGCTCCATTACCCGCGCGTTCTGGGGCAGGGCTGCAGCCATTTTCCAGGGGACCGTGGCCGTGGGGCTGGCCGCCGCGTGCCTGGCTTACCTGCTCTTCTCGATGGATTACTACACCACCCCGACCAAGGAACAAGTCCGCGAGGCAGCCTCCTACGTCGTGAACCACGAAGACCCCGATACACTCGTCGTACGCTGCGACGTGGACGACAGGCTCGACTACTACCTGGAAGTGACAGGTAAGGACGTGGAAGCCTGCAAGGCCAAGGACTTCCCGAAGATAGAGGACAGGGTGAAGGAAGGAGACTATCACGAGGTCTTCCACCTCATCTCCCACACCGACCCGGACCCGCAGATGATCTCCCTCCTCCAGAGGAACTTCCAGCCGGTCCACTACGAGCGGTTCCGCGGCGCCGCGGTGGTCGTATACGAGGTAAGGAAGACCGCGCCAGCCGGTCTCCCGCGGCCTGAACCACCGGCCGGCCTCCCGAAACATAAATGATCCTTCCCTCGCTACAAGGCTTGTCGTCACCGAGGGTGCCTTATACGATGGGCCGTCGATTCGGACGATCTTCCCTGAAAGGATAATCTGCAGGCCGTGGGTAATAGTTGTGAAGGATCAGGACTTGGGTGAAGGCGCGCCCGAAGATCGCGGGCTGACTCGCAAGAATTTCCTGAAAGCGGGAGGGGGCCTCCTCGTCGGCGCCCTTGGGATGACGGGCTGCGAGCAGGAAGAGTCCACAGGGACGCCGCAAGAGAGCGCGGGCCGGACCGGAAGGACCGGGCCTTCGCGAGGGCCCAACATATTGTTCCTGATGACAGACCAGCACCGCTGGGACGCTCTGGGGAGCGTGGACCATCTGGTCAAAACGCCCAATCTGGACTCTCTCGCCGCCCGTGGCGTCCGTTTCACCCAGGCTACCTGCAACGCCCCGATGTGCGTGCCGAGCCGCTACTCGATGATGACCGGCCTTTACCCCTCGCAGGTGGGGGTCCGACACAATACACAGATGATCCCGACCAACGAGGGCCTGCCTGTACCTGTCCTGGCCCAGCGTCTGCACGAGTTGGGCTACCAGACGGCAGGATTCGGCAAGACCCACTGGTACCTTGGTGAGAAGCTCGCGCCGAACATCCCAACCAAGACGTCCAGGCGGGGGTTCGAGATCCGTGCCCAGAGGAACACGGATGAGCCGGGGAGGGTGGAGCCGGGGGCGATCCAGATGGGACACGAACGTCCCAAGGACTTCGCCGCCCTGGAGAGGGAGACGGCGCCTTTCGGTTCAGGGGAGACTATTGCTGGCTACAAAGGTATCACGAGCTCCGTGCCAGCCGAAAGGCACGCGGAAGCGTGGCTTACAGATGAGGCCATCGAGTTCCTGGAGAAAGGCAGGGACGGCAGTAGCCCCTTCTTCCTCTACCTCTCCTTCGACTTCCCGCACGCTGCCTTCAACGTCCCGCCAGAATACGAAGCCCTCTACGACCTGGACGAGATACCATCCCGTACAGAGCCTCCTCCGGGAACGGACCTCTCCGGCCACGCGGAGGCGTGGCAGTGGGACGAGTGGCTGGGCCGGACTACATCTGAAGAGCGCAGGAGGACGACCCTCCGCTACTACGCCCTCTGCTCGTACGTGGACGCCGAGTTCGGGAGGGTGTTGAACAAATTGGATGAGATGGGAGAGACGGAGAACACCTTCGTCATCTTCTGCTCGGACCACGGCGAGATGCTCGGCGACCGCCACCGCTACAGCAAGTACTGCCTCTACGACGCGAGCGTGAGGGTGCCCCTGATCCTTGCCGGCGCGGGCGTGCCGGACGAATTCTACGGCACCACCGACGACCGTCACGCAGAGCTTGTAGACGTGTTGCCAACGCTGCTCTCGGTCGCCGGCGAAGCGACGCCACCCGAGTTTCCAGGCGTGAGCCTGCTCTCAGATCCGGTACGTGCGGCCAGCTTCGCCGAGATGCACGGGACGGGCTACGAGCCTGAACAGAAGGCTCCGGCTTACATGTGGCGCACCCGCGACTGGAAGCTCATCTCGTACCTGCCGGGCTACGCTGCGAACGCGCGGGCGCCCTCACAGACAGGCGAACTGTACGACCTGAGAGCCGATCCCGACGAGTACCACAACCTCTACGAAGACCCCGGCTATCTGCAGACGCGCGAGCGGCTCAAGGGCGAGCTCATGATGCACCTGGCGCTCGTGTGGGCCGGGTTCCCGAGACAGCCTGCGAAGGCGCCGCTAAACTCAACGATCGTCTGACGGAGAGGAGATCATGGACCGCAAAGAGAGCGCGAGTAGTTCAACGTCAACCTTGCCGAAGGGCGTGCTCGCGGCCGTCCTCACCCCGATGGACGAGTACCTGACGCCGAACCATCGGGCTTTCATCGCCCACTGCCACAGGCTGCTAGCTGCGGGCTGCCACGGCCTGTCGGTCTTCGGGACGACCGGGGAGGGCACCTCGCTCTCCACGGCAGAACGGCTCGCGGCGCTCGAAGCGCTGGCCGAGAGCGATGTTCCAGGGGAGGCGCTTCTGCCGGGGACAGGGTCCTGCGCCCTCACCGACACCGTCCGCCTGAGCCGCGCGGCGCTCGAGGCTGGCGCGGCGGGCGTGCTCGTGCTGCCGCCGTTCTACTACAAGGACGTAGGCGACGATGGGCTGTTCAGCTTTTTCGCCGAGGTAGTCGAGCGCGTCGGCGACGACCGCCTGCGACTTTACCTCTATCACATCCCACAGATGACGGGCATCGACCTCGGACTGCCCCTGATCTCACGCCTCATCGAAGCCTATCCAGGCACTATCGTCGGCACGAAGGACAGCTCGGGCGACAGAGAGCGCATCACGACCCTCTGCCGGGAGTTCCCAGAATTCTCCGTCCTCGCGGGCACGGAGACACTCCTTCTCGACACCCTGCGTAGCGGCGGCGACGGCTGCATCTCCGCAACAGTCAACGTCACCTCCAGGCTCGCCCGCCACGTCCACGACGCACATGCATCGGGGAAAGTAGACGAGGCGGAAGCACTGCAACAGCGTCTCACGGAGCTTCGTGCTTCCATCGAAGCGTATCCCGTGATACCGGCCCTCAAGCGGCTCATGGCCGGGTTGACCAGCGACGAAGGCTGGCGCAACCTCCGTCCGCCACTCTCCGAACTGGACGAAAAACGCGCGAAGAACCTTCTCGCCGGGCTTCCGCTCTCCGAATTGCTCTGAAAGCGCATTGCGGAAGAACCTTCCGCAGTGCATGCTGGTCAGCACGCTACGGCCTCCGCTTGTCAGCACTTAAGCTTCAAACAGGGGGTTTCTGAGGGTCGTTTTCTCGGCCTGCTGCGAGGTCAACTATTTCGAGGAGAGCAGCTCTTCGAATCCCGATTCATCGAGGATGGGGATGCCCAGTTCCCTGGCTCTCTCCAGCTTCGAGCCTGCTTCTTCGCCGGCGAGCACGTAGTCTGTGTTCTTGCTGACGGAGGAGGTGAAAGTGCCGCCGGCCGCCTCCAGCCTTTCGACGTAATGGCCTCGGGGACGACCTAGCGTTCCTGTAATTACGACGCGCTTGCCTGAGAGCGGCCCATCTGAAGAGCTGTCCTCCTCGCGCTCGAAGTCGAGGCCGCGCCCCATGAGGCGCCTGACGAGGTCGCTGTTGTCTTCCAGATCGAAGTACTCGACGACGGCGCGGGCGACTACGTCTCCGACGCCGTCTATCTCCGTCAGCTGTTCGACCTCGACGCCGCCCATCAGATCCTCGCCGCCGCAGCGCGTGGCGATGAGGTCCGCCGTGACCGATCCGACGTGGCGGATTCCGAGGGCGTAGAGGACGCGAGAGAATGGCTGGTCCTTGCTCCTCTGGATGGCCTGGATCAGGTTCTCCGCGCTCTTCTCGCCGAAGCCCTCCAGCGGGACGAGCTGTTCGGCCTCAAGGTCGTAGATGTCGGCAGCGTCCTTTATGAAGCCGAGGTCGAAGAGACGGGTGGCGAGCTTCTCGCCGAGGCCGTCTATGTCCATGGCGGACTTCGAGGACCAGTGGATGATGTGTTCGAGGGCCTGCGCCGGGCAAAGGGCGTTCACGCAGCGGGTTACGGCTTCGCCCTCAGGGCGCGAGACAGGCTCGTTGCAGACTGGACAGAATTTCGGCATCTCGAAGGCGCGTTCGTCCCCGTCGCGTTCATCTGTGACGGCCTTGACGACCTGGGGGATCACATCCCCGGCCCGCTCGACGACGACCGTGTCGCCGATGAGGATGTCCTTCTCTTTGACGTAGTCCTCGTTGTGCAGCGTGGCCCGCGAGATGACGACCCCACCCACGTTCACGGGTTCGAGCACGGCCTGCGGCGTGAGCGCGCCCGTCCGTCCGACCTTCACGTGGATGTCGAGCAGCTTCGTGCGTCCTGCTAGCGGCTCGAACTTGTA
>DASSJP010000529.1:0-7217 GCA_035691165.1 Rubrobacter sp. | reverse complement strand
ACCACGCGGTAGGTCTCCCTCTCAAGCGTCCTGCGGAGAGCACGTCCTTCGGATTTCAGGCTGTCGTCGCCCGTCACGGAGCCAGCTGCTTGAGCCACCCGGCCAACGCTCCTGTCTAGCACCCCTTTAGATTTGCTTCCTTTCCTACCGGCCATAACTGGTCTTTTCCCCAATTGGTCTTTCGTCTAACTTCGTTAGATGAACGAGGACCCCACTTGGTTACGATGGGCCTGAACCTGGAATACCGCCAGGACGCAGACTCCCCTTCGCCGTGCTAGGCTGACGCTCGTTTCGGGGCAAACCACAAGGAGAGATCTATGGATTATCGTCAGCTAGGACACTCCGGCCTGTTCGTCTCGGCCATGACCCTCGGCACCATGACGTTCGGAGGCCGCGGCCCCTTCGGCATGGTCGGTTCTACCGACGCTGCAACAGCGACCCGCCAGGTGGACATGTGCCTCGACGCCGGCGTCAACCTCTTCGACACGGCGGACATGTATTCAGACGGCGAGTCGGAGGAGATCCTGGGCCAGGCGATCTCGGGGCGCCGCGACAGGGTGCTGCTCGCAACGAAGGCGCGCATGCCAGTTGGAGACGGGCCGAACGAGGCCGGCCTCTCCAGGCAGCACCTGATCCGGCAGTGCGAGGCGAGCCTCAGACGCCTCGGAACGGACTACATCGACCTCTACCAGGCGCACGAGTGGGACGGCGTGACGCCGCTGGAGGAGACCCTCGATGCGCTCGACACCCTCGTGCGTTCCGGCAAGGTCCGCTACGTCGGCTGCTCGAACCATTCTGGCTGGCAATTGATGAAGGCTCTCGGCGTGTCCGAGCGTCTGGGGCTGCAACGCTACGTGAGCCAGCAGATCTACTACTCCCTCGAAGCGCGCGACGCCGAGTACGAGCTGGTACCGCTCGCCCTGGACCAGGAGTGCTCGATCCTCGTGTGGAGCCCGCTCGCCGGCGGCCTCCTCTCTGGCAAGTACAGGCGCGACCGGGACGCCAGCGAGGGACGCCACGTGAGCGGCTGGGACGAGCCGCCTGTTCGCGACCCTGAGAAGCTCTACGACACGATCGAGGTTCTCGTAGAGATCGCCGACGGTCACGGCGTCTCTGCCGCACAGGTCGCCCTCGCGTGGCTGCTGGGCCGCCCCGGCGTCGCCTCGGTCGTAGTGGGTGCGCGCACGGAGGAACAGCTCGCGGACAACCTGGCCGCCGCCGAGCTGGGTCTCTCCGACGACGAGCGCGGACGCCTCGACGAGGTGAGCGCCCCTCCACTCCTCTATCCCTACTGGCACCAGGCCAGGACGGCATCGGACCGCCTCAGCCCCGCGGATCTGACGCTCCTCGGCCCGCACCTCGGCGACGGGTAGTATCGCTCAACCTGAGGGCTGGTTCGTGCGGTAGGAGCCCGGGGTCTGGCCCGAGAGTCTCTTGAACGTCTTCGCGAAGTGGTGGACGTCGGAGAAACCGCACTGGACGGAGATCTCGCGCATCGTCAGTCCGGTGTGCTGGAGAAGGTCCTGGGCGCGTTGTATTCGCAAGTGCAACAGGAACTGGTGCGGTGGCCTGCCGAAGCGGTCGCGGAAGACCTGCGAGAACCGCGACGACGAGAGTCCTGCGCGTTCTGCCATGTCCGAGACGGAAAGGGACTCGGAGAGGTGAAGCGACATGAAGGAGGTGATCCAGTTCAAGAACTCGGGCTGATCGAGGGAATCAGTGCTCCTGCGGGAGTAGCTCCGCAGCATCGAGAGGACCAGGCCGGTAGCGAGATAGTGACTCTCTAGCCGGCCCAAAAGGTCACGCCTCTGCCAGATGCCTATCGCCTTGAGCATGGTGTCCCTGAACTCCGCGGGATTCTGAGGGACGAATCGTGTGGGGACCCTGATCCCGGTCTCCTCAGCGAGCCTCGGCTGCATCAACTCGTCGAGACCCGAAACATCGACCCGCCCGGACCGGACGACGAAGCTGCGCTCCCTCGCCGGGTTGTAGAAGACGTCGAAGTGGACGTATGGGGTGATCGTCTGTGCTGGCCCCTCGAGGGTATGAAGCTCGCCAGGCTGAACGAGGCAGAAGTCCCCCGCGCGGAACTGGTATCTGCGGCCTTCGACGTAGGCGATCATCTCTCCCTCCTGAACGTACCTCAACAGGTAGTCGAGTAGACGCCGCGGCGCCGTGTACCAAGCGTCCCTTACGGGAAAGCTGGCGTCCCTGACGAATGGAACTATCGGTCCCTGCAACTCCACGTTCCTTTCATGCGCCTGACCCACAGGCGTTTTTTACAACAATTTAGTGTGTGTAAGCAATGATTCAATCGGTGGAATGGCTTAACATTTCGGGTGCAGAGGGTGGAAGTAGAGGGAACGCTCGCAGAAGGGCGTGTATGAACGGGGTGAAAAAGGACAACGCAGGCAGTCTGCGACTCCTTGCGCCTTGACGGGGGATGTCCTCCAGGATCGTATCTTTTTCAATTCGTGTCGTCGTTCGAAAGGGAGATAGATATGTACAAAGAGGTATCGCGCAGGCAGTTTCTGGTAACGGGGGGCAAGGCGGCCCTCGGGGCCGGGCTGGCTGGTTCGCTGTTGGCCGGGTGCGGTGGCGGCGGTGGAGGAAGCGGGCAGGTCACGTACTGGAGCAACCTCGAAGGGTCCGGGCCGCAGGATTACTTCAAGAAGAATATAGAGAAACCCTTCGAGAAGGCGAACAAGGGCACCGACCTCAAGGTCACCTTCCAGCCGCCAGATGAGCTGGACAGGCTTGTCAGGACGGCGTTGCAGGGTGGCGAGGGGCCCGACATCATCATGACGCCGGGTCCGGCCTACGCGCAGGAGTACACCGACGCCAATCTCTTCGCCGAGCTCGACGAGTATGCCAAGCAGTACAAGTGGGACGACAAGCTGCTCGGGTGGGCGCTCGACCTTGGGCGCTACGAGGGCAAGCTGTATTCGATCCCATACCAGCTCCAGACGATGCTCCTCTACTACAACAAGACCCTCTTCGAGGACAAGGGTATGCAGCCGCCGAAGAGCCGGGAAGAGCTCGAATCGATGGCCGAGGAATTGCAGGGCCAGGGCATCACGCCGTTCGCCGCCGGCATAGGGGACGACCCCGCGGCGATCGAATGGTTCCCGACCGTTTTCTGGAACCATTACTCGGGGCCTGAAGCGCTGTATCAGGCGCTTACGGGGGAGATACCGTTCTCCGACCCCGTCTTCGTCGAAGCCATAGAGCTTTTCAACACTTACGTCCAGAAAGGCTGGTTCGGCGGGAGCCGGGAGAAGTTCTTCTCCAACGGATTCGACGCCCTTCACGCGGACCTCGGGGACGGCAAGGCTGCGATGAACGTCGAGGGCTCATGGTTCCTGTCTGACATCAACGATTTCTTCGCGGATTCCGGCGACGATTGGGACTGGGCACCGCTGCCGCCGTTGCGGAGCGGAATCCCCGCTGAGCTCTACGAGCTTGGCATAGGGTCTACCCTCTCGGTCAACGCCCGTGCTGGGGACGCAGACGGCGCCGCGGCCTTTATCGACTACCTCACCGCGGACAAGAAGCGTGCAGCCGAGTGGATGGCCGCCGTGCCGTCTGCGTTCAACGCGCCGCTGCCATTCAGCGAATCGGACTTCCCTTCGAGCATGGACCCAAGGGTGGCCAGGCAACTTGCGGACCTGAGCCAGGCTACGGACAAGGGCAACTTCGGATACACGGCCTGGACCTTCTGGCCATCCAAGTCAGATGTGTACATCCAGGAGGAGTCGCAGAAAGTCCTCACGGGGGACATCACATCTGCCGAGTTCTGCAAGGGCCTCGACGAGACCTTCACGAAGGACCGCAAGGAGGGAGCTGTACCCAAGATCATCAAGCCAGGGAGCGCATAGTGGAAGTAAACCGCGCTACGGTCGAGGCCGCGGGCCCGCAAGGCGCCGCGAAACGCGATCCCGGACGCGGCCTCAGGCGGAGGCGCCTCATGACCGCCTGGCTCTTCATGCTACCGCTGCTCGTTGTCAACGTACTCGTCATACTCGGGCCCTCGGTCGCCACCGTCTACTACTCGTTCACTGAGTGGTCGGGGATCGGGCCGGCCGAGTTCGTCGGGCTGCAGAACTACAGGGACATCGTCGTCGACGGAGATTTCTGGTCCGCCCTGATACACAACCTGATATGGACGGTCATCTTCCTGACCGTTCCAATCGGGATGGGCCTCCTCGGGGCGTTCTTACTCTCCCAGATCACCCGCTACCAGATGGTGTTCCGCATTCTGTACTTTATCCCGTATATCATGGCGAGCGTCGTAAACGCTGCGCTCTGGAAGAATATCCTCGATCCGGCACGCGGCATCGGTTCGGCGCTCGCGACGGTGGGATTTCCCTATCTCGAAGGCGTCTCGTTCTTCGGGAGCGAGAGGCTTGCGCTGCCTGCGGTAGCATTCGTGGACAACTGGCACTGGTGGGGCTTCGTTGTCCTGCTCTTCCTGACCGCTCTGCAATCCGTGGACAAAGAGCTCTATGAGGCCGCCAGAATGGACGGCGCGAACCGCTGGCAGCAGTTCATAAACGTCACCATACCAGGTATCCGGGCGACGCTCGTTTTCGTCGTCCTCATGACCATTATCGGGTCGCTTCTGGTCTTCGACTACATCTACATCATCACCAGGGGCGGACCGGCCGGTGCCAGCGAGGTCGTCAGCACGCTCATGTACAAAGAGGCGTTCGCTCGCTTCGAGGCCGGCTACGCAGCGGCTCTCGGGCTCGGAATGACCTTCGTGAGCGGCTTGATCATCGTTGTCTTCCTGTACCTGCGAAGGAGGGGGTGGGAGATTTGAGCACCATGATGAGAGGACGCCGCCAGAGAAGGGAGCCCTCGAAGATCCCTTACTACATAATTCTCGTCCTGCTGGCGCTTTTCGCCATCGGGCCGCTTGTAATTCTCGTGTTCAACTCGCTGAAGACGAACGCCGAGATCGGACGCAACCCCTTGGGACCGCCGCACTCGCCCGTCTTCGAGAACTTTCCGACCGCCTGGTCGCAGGGCCACTTCGCGACGACCCTGATCAACAGCACGATCCTGACCACAGGCACGGTGGTGGGGGTTTGCATTATCGCTGGCACGGCCGCCTACGCGATGGCCCGGCTGAACCTGCCTGGCACGGATGCGGTGCTCCTCTATCTTTTCGTGGCGAGCGCGCTTCCTTTCCAACTCTTCCTTGTGCCTCTGTTCTTCTTGTGGAGCACGCTGCAGCTCACGAACACGCTCTTCGGCCTGATCGTGATCTACTGGGCAATATTCTCGCCTTTCGCTACGCTGCTGTTGCGCTCGTACCTCGTTGCCCTGCCACCAGGCTTCGAGGACGCTGCCCGTATAGACGGGGCGAGCGAGCTGCAGGTCCTGACCAGGGTGGTGCTCCCCCTCAGCTGGCCTGGTTTCCTGACCATCGCCCTCGTCTCCGGTCTCGGGGCGTGGAACGAGTTCTTCTTCGCCATCACCTTTATCCAGGATGAAAATCTCAAGCCCGTTACGACGAGCTTCCTGGCGTTCCAGAGCAGCTTCAGCCGCGATTGGGGCCTGACCAGCGCAGCCAGCATCATTATTATCCTTCCGGTCGTTGTTTTGTTCCTGGGCCTCCAGCGCCGCTTCATTAACGGGCTGACGGCAGGCGGTCTCAAAGGATGACCACGTTCTGGTATTCGTACAACTTGATCGGCTTCCAGGGCGAGGGCGTCTCCGAGTCTATCGATCGTCTGGCTCGCCTCGGCTACGACGCCGTCGAGGTCGAGGGCGAACCGGAGAGATACGATCCGAAACGGATAAAGAAGCTCGCCGACGACGCTGGCCTCGCTGTCAGCTCCGTGTGCCCGAACTTCACAGCGAAACGTGACCTCTCCCACCCCGAACCGGAGGTACGAAAGGCTGCGCAAACATACTTGCGCGAGGTCTCTGAGTTCGCAGCCGAGCTAAACGCCCCTCTCTTCATCGTCGCCCCGACCGCCTATGCACGCGTCCAGCCCATCGCCGAACCGCGCGACGAGTGGCTGTGGGCCGTTGAGGGGATACGAGAAGCTGGCCAGCACGCCGCCTCACTCGGGGTGGACCTCACGCTCGAGTGCTGGAACCGCTACGGCTCCTACATGCTGAACAGGCTGGACGAGGGAGCAAGGATGTGGAGCGACACCGGCCTCTCCAACGGCGGCATCATGGCGGATACCTTCCACATGAACATCGAGGAAAGGACGGTAGCCGGAGCCATACGAGCGTTCGGGGACATCCTGAACCACGTGCACCTGTCCGACTCCAACCGGCTCGCCCCTGGTCTCGGACACGTAGACTTCGAAGAGGTATTGCAAGTGCTGACGGACGTGCGGTACGGGGGAGGCCTTGCGTTCGAGTTGATCCCCTCTCTCCCGAACGTGTTGGAGGAGACCGAGCAGCCCTCTTTCGACGATGTCGCGGGGCAGGCCCTGGATCACATGAAAGAAGTAGAGCGGCGCATGGCCGACCGCCAGAAGACGCACCCGGGTTGAAACGACTCGTGGAACACAGAAGAGGATCGGAATGCCGAAGAAGCTAGTCGCCGTTGCGCCAAGGAAAGCCGCACTCGTGGACTACGAGGAATCCGCGGTTGGCCGGAACCAGGTGAAGGTCAGGGTCGAGTACGCCGCCCCGAAGCACGGCTCGGAGGTGAGCATCTTCCGTGGGGAGGACCCGTTCGTCGCGGACCTCTTCGACGAGGACTGGCGTTTGTTTCTCGAGCGCGAGTCCGAGGTCCGAGAGACCGAGAACGGAGACGGTCCATTGCTCGGCAACCAGTGGGTCGGTGTCATCGTGGAGAAGGGTGACCGCGTCGAGAGGTATCGTGTCGGAGACCGTGTTTGCGGATACGGGGGTATACAGGAGACCCAGATCGTGGACGTCTTGAACACCCCTTTCCTACTGGACGTGCCTGACACCATGCCGTGGAAGAGCGCTCTGTGCTTCGACCCGGCGCAGTTTGCGCTCGGTGGAATCCGCGACGGGCAGGTGCGGCTCGGTGACCGTGTCGCCGTCTTCGGGCTTGGGGCGATCGGGGCCATAGCCGCACAGATGGCTAAAGCGGCGGGGGCCGCTTACGTGGCGGTCGTCGATCCCATAGAGAAACGCAGGCACGCAGCCATCGAGGCGGGCGCCGACGCAGCCTTCGACCCGCTGAACCAGGACGTCGGGCTGGAACTGAAAAAGGCCAC
>DASSJP010000528.1:0-2831 GCA_035691165.1 Rubrobacter sp. | reverse complement strand
GCTTGCCAGGAGGCTTCGATGATGTTCTCGGAGACGCCGACGGCGCCCCACATCCGCTTGCCGTCGGTCGAGTCTATGAGGACGCGGGTCGTTGCTGCCGTGGCGCGGTGCTCGTCGAGGATGCGGACCTTGTAGTTGGAGAGGTGGATCTCCTTCAGCTCCGGATAGTGCGGCCCTATGGCTTTCCTGAGCGCCTGATCCAGGGCGTTCACGGGACCGTTTCCTTCTGCGGTAGATATGACCCTGTGGCCGCCTACTGAGAGCTTGATGGTCGCCTCTGTCGTGGTCTCCCCGTCTGCCCGCTTCTCCGAGATGATCCTGAACGTCTCCAGCTCGAAGAGCGGCCTGTCCTCCCCAGTCGTCCTCCCGATGAGCAGCGCGAGCGAAGCGTCCGCGGCCTCGTAGTGGTAGCCCTCGTACTCGCGCTGCTTTATGGCGCCGAGGATCTCCGTCGCATCCCCTGCCTCCAACCCCAGCTCCTCGGCCTTGGCCCTGATGGAGTTCTTCCCAGAGAGCTCCCCTACGGGCGTGCGACGCACGTTCCCGACGGCCTCGGGCGCGACGTGCTCGTAGGTCGCAGGGTCTTTCGAGATGCCGTCCACGTGCAGCCCGCCCTTGTGGGCGAAGGCGCTGCGCCCGACGTAGGGACGGTGCGTGTCTGGCGTGAGGTTCATGATCTCCGATACGTAGTTAGATACCTCGGTGAGCCGCCGCAACTTCTCGTCGTCCATGACCTTCAAGCCCATCTTGAGCTGCAGATTGGCGATGGTGGTGACGAGATCGCAGTTGCCGCACCTCTCCCCTACGCCGTTGATCGTCCCCTGTACGTGCGTCGCACCTGCTTCTATCGCAACCAGGGCGTTCGCCACCCCGCACCCAGAGTCGTTGTGGGTGTGGATGCCGACCTCGACGTCTGGGAACTCCCGCACCGTGCGCGAAACGATCGCCTTCAGCTCCGTGGGCCATGTCCCGCCGTTCGTGTCGCAGAGGACCAGCGTCGTCGCACCCGCTTCGGCGGCGGCGCGTAGCACCGCGAGCGAATACGCAGGGTCGTCGCGGAAGCCGTCGAAATAGTGCTCGGCGTCGAAGATGACCTCTTTGCCCGCGTCTGCCAGGTACGCCACGGTGTCCCTGACGGACTCCAGGTTCTCCTCGGGCGTGGTCCTCAAGACCTTCTCGACGTGCAGCTTCCAGCTCTTGGCGACGATGCAGGCGACGGGCGCGGAGAGGGAGGGAAGGAGCGTTACCGCGGGGTCGTCCTCCGCGCGCCCGTTCGGGCGCCGTGCCCTCGTGAAGGCGACCAGCTTCGCGCTCGCAAGCTCGGAGGCGTCGAAACCCTCGAAGAACTCCAAGTCCTTCGGGTTGGAGGCGGGGAAGCCCGCTTCTATGTAGTGGATCCCCAAAGAGTCCAGCTCGCGGGCTATGCGCGCCTTGTCCTCGGCGGTCATGCTTACGCCCTCGCGTTGGGTCCCGTCGCGTAGCGTCGTATCGAAAAGCTTCATGGTCATGCCACACCCTCTCCCGCCGCGACCCACTTGCTCACGGCCTTCGTTACCTCTTCTGTCGTCTTCTTTCCACCAAGGTCAGGGGTCAGGAAGTGCGCCTCCAGGGCGACGGAGACGCCCTGCTCGATGGCCTCGGCCACGTCCGGGCGGCCCAGGGAATGGCGGAACATCATCGCGGCGGAGAGGATGGTCGCGTAGGGGTTCGCCTTCCCCTCGCCTGCAATGTCAGGGGCTGAGCCGTGGACGGGCTCGAAGATGCCGGGGGAACCGGGTTTGCCCAGGGACGCCGAGGGAAGCATGCCCATCGAGCCCGGGAGAATCGCAGCCTCGTCGGAGAGGATGTCGCCGAAGAGGTTCTCCGTCAGCATCACGTCGAAGCGCTTTGGGGATTGGATCAGGTACATCGCGGCGGCATCCACGAGGACGTGGTCGAGCTCCACATCGGGATACTCCTTCGCTACCCCGGTGACGACTTTTCGCCACAGCCGGCTCGTCGCCATTACGTTCGCCTTGTCCACGCTGGTTACTCGCTTCTTGCGCCGCTTCGCCGCTTCGAAAGCTACCCGCGCGACCCTCTCGACCTCTTCGCGCGTGTACACGCTGAGATCACTGGCCCTCTCTTCGCCCTCCTCCTTCTCCCCGAAGTACGCCCCGCCTGTCAGTTCGCGAACGATCAAAACGTCAACCCCCTCGACGACCTCGCGCTTTAGGGGCGAGGAGCCGATGAGCGACGGAATGGCAGCCACGGGCCTGAGGTTGGCGAAGGCACCGAGGTGTTTCCTGAGCCTCAGTAGTCCTGCCTCGGGGCGTACGGGTGCATCGTCGAAGTCGGGGTGTCCGACGGCGCCAAGGAGGACCGAATCCGAGGCGCTGGCGGCATCGAGTGTCTCGTCGGAGACGGGCTCGCCCTCCTCGCGGATGGCTGTGCCGCCGATCCTGCGTTCCTCGTAGCGTATCTGGATGCCGAAGTGATCCGCCGCCGCATCAACGACCTCGCACGCGGCCCCGACCACCTCGGGGCCGATGCCGTCGCCGGGGAGCAACAATATCTCGAACGAGCTTCTCATGATCCTCCTAGAACTCCGGCCTCGACACCAGCCACTCACGCCCACCAGGACCCAGAGCGTCAGCAAGCAACTCCTCAGCCCGCGCCTCATCGACGATCTCATCTTCTTCCCAGAGCGCGTGTACGAGCTTCTTCAGGAAGCCATCCCCGACCTCGTAAAGCGTCGCCGTGCCGAGTAGAAGAAGCAGGTTCTGGAACGACATCTGATCCCCTGCGCTCGCCTGACCACGGAAACTCCGCACGGTGAACCCCGGGTCCCT
>DASSJP010000527.1:0-4138 GCA_035691165.1 Rubrobacter sp. | reverse complement strand
CCGATGGTTCCTCGTAGGGGTGACTGATTGAACGAAGACTCCTTCGCCCATCTGCACGTAAGGAGCGGGTTCTCTTTCGGGTTCGGGGTCGCGAGGCCGGAGGAATTGGTGGAGGCCGCCGCGAGGATGGGGATGATGTCTCTGGCACTCACAGACAGGGACGGACTATACGGCATCCCCCGCTTTCTAGAAGCGGCAGCCGAAACCGGCATCCTTCCCATCGTCGGGACGGAAGTCTCGACGGAGAGCGGGCACGTCGTGTTGCTTGCCGAGTCCATAGAGGGCCACCGTTCCCTGTGCAGGCTTATCACGGGCTACAGGACTTCTTCGGAGGATCGGCGGCGTCCTGTCTGTCCGCTCGGGAAGATCCTGGAGCATACGGAGGGTTTGATCTGCCTGACCGGAGCCGTCCCTTTCGGGCTCTTGCCGCGCCTGATCCTTGCCGGGCAAAGGGAGGAAGCAGAGGGAGCACTGAATCTCCTGATGGAAGCCTTCGATGGGAACCGTCTCTACGTCGAGCTCACCGATGACGAGACGGCGACCGGGAGGCGAAACATGGGAAAAGTAGCTGCCTTCGCGCGGGACTCCGGCGTGCCGGTCGTCGCCACGGGCGAGGTAGCTTACCTCTCACCCGCGGACCACAGGCTGCACGAGGTCCTCGTCGCCGCTGCGAACCTCACCTCGCTACCTGGCCCGCAATACAGGCCGACCGACCGTTTGCATCTCAGGTCCGGTAAAGAAATGCGACGCCTTTTCGAGAGTTACCCTGACGCCATAGCGAACGCCAAGGCTGTCGCTGAGCGGTGCGCCGGGATGGTGAAGCTATCTGGCGCAGTTCATATGCCGGCGGCGATCCTGCCAGACGACAAAACTGCGGGGAAAGTGCTACTGGAGTTGACGGTCGCGGGAGCAAGGAGACGGTACCGAAAAAAAGGGAGGCCGGACGTCGAGGAGATCAAAGCTCGGCTCAAGAGGGAGCTCTCCTGTATCGACGCTCTGGGGTTCGCGCCGTACTTCCTGATCGCGCACGAGGCCAAGGAGATCGCGAAGTCGAAGGGCATCCCCGTCACAGGCAGGGGGAGTGCGGCGAACAGCCTGGTATCGTATTGTCTGGGGCTAACCAGGCCCGAGCCTTTCTCCAACCGGCTGCTCTTCGAGCGCTTTCTGCACGAGGGGCGCAAGGACCCGCCGGATATAGACTTGGACTTCTGTTCCGTGCGGCGGGACGAGGTGCGCTTCGAGATGATCCACCGCTACCAGCGTCGCGGCGTCGCCGAGGCGGCCACGGTCCAGACGATGTCTCTGCGGGGAGCTGTCAGGGTCGCAGCACGCGCTCTCGGGCATGCTCCGCGTAAGATCGACGAACTCTCCCGCCACGTCCCGACCCGCTTTTCTGACCGAAATAGAGTCTACGCCGGCCTCTCAGGCTGGGAAGAATCACTGGCGGAGCCCGCCATGCGCGGACATCCACTGCAGGACACGCAGAAGTACAGACTCCTACTGGAGCTCTCGGCGAAGCTCGCCGGGCGCATAAAGGAGGGAGGCACCCATAGCGGGGGTATGGTCTTCGGGACGGCGGAGCACCATCTCTCCGAGCTCGTGCCGCTGGAGCCTTCGGGAACGGAGGGGCTATTGCGCTGCCAGTACGACAAGGACGACCTGGAGCGCGTGGGCCTGCCGAAACTAGATCTGCTGGGACTCAGGATGCACACGGCGCTGCACAGGGCCGGCGCCCTTGCGTCAGAGAGGCTCGGGCGCAGAGTTGATCCCTACGACCCGCCGCCGGACGACAAGAAGACGTACGCTCTCATAAGGACCGGTCTGAACACAGGGATGTTCCAGCTGGAGTCGCCGGGGCAGATGCATCTGAGCCGGCGGCTGGGGCCCAGGAGGCTCGCTGACCTTGTGGCCCAGATCTCCCTCTTCAGGCCGGGCCCCGTGAGGGGAGACCTCGTCACCCCATACGTCATGAGGAAGAACGGACAGGAACCATATTCGGCGATCCTACCCGAACTCGAAGAGGTTCTGCGCCACACCTACGGCGTCCTCGTCTTCCAGGAGCAGGTCCTCGAGGTTGCGAACGCCGTAGCCGGTTTCACCCTGGCTGAGGGAGACCTCCTGCGGCGCGCCATGACCAAGGACCGCGGCCCTGGCGCGATGCAAGACATCCGCAGAGAGTTCCTGCGGCGGGCGCGGGAGAGAGGTGTCCCCGCTGCGAAAGCGGACGAGGTCTTCTCGTGGATGGAGGGGTTCAGCGTTTACGGTTTCTCCGCCGCGCACGGCGCCAGCTTCGCTGAGCTCGCCTACGCTAGCGCGTACATGAGGTGCCACTATCCGGCCGAGTTCTTCGCTGCCGTCCTCGACTCCCAGCCGATGGGTTTCTATAGTCCTCGGGTGCTCCTGAACGAGGCGCGCAGGACCGGGCTCAGCGTGCTCCCGCCTGACATCCATCTCTCGGACAAAGATTTCACCGTAGAAGACGGCTCGGCGCTCCGCGTGGGACTCCGCTACTGCAAAGGACTCTCGGGGAAGGCCATCTCATCCATAATGGCCGAGCGGCGCAAGAGGCAGTTCGCTTCCGTCGCCGACCTGTACGGGAGGACGGCGGTCGAGAAGGACTCGATCGAGAACCTTATTAAGGGAGGATTCCTCGATTCTCTGGAGGGGCGATCAGAGCGGGCGCAGCTGCTCGGCGAGAGTGCGGCGCTGCCGAAGAAGCGGCGCGGAAGGCAGGAGGAGATCCCTGTAGAGCACCCTGCGAGCTGGTGGGTATCGAGGGAGATGAGGAGCGTCGAGCACCTCCCACTCACAGACACGGCGAAAGAAGGGATGGAGTGGGAGGTACTCGGCCTCAACGTCCATCGTCATCCTCTCGAACCATATCGCGGGGCACTCGATGAGCTCGGGGTGGTTCCGAGTAGGAGGATCATGGACCTCCCGCACGGAACTCGTGCCCGTGCTGCAGGCATGATCGAATGCCTCCAGTGCCCGCCGACGAAGAGCGGGCACAGCGTGTACTTCCTTGTGGTCGAGGACGAGTGGGGAATGCTGCAGGCGACGATCTTCCGCCCCGTCTACGAGAGATACGGCGACCTGCTGCACCACGAAGGAGCGTTCCTCGTAGAAGGCAGGGTAGAACAAACCATCGAAAGGGGATTCTCCTTCCTCGTCCACCGCATACAGAGCTTGCGGGACGTTCTATTCGAGACTAGGGTACCGCGGGTTGCTTCTTCTCCGGGAGCTTTCTTGCGAGCAGGGAGAAGGAGCCGGAAGGCTGGATAAGGCTACTATGTTCGAAATACGTTCTTGCGGTGCCACTGCAACGACTCGGTATCTGGCCAGAATGGCTTCCGAGAGGGTCCCACAATGCCGCGTCCTTCAAGGTTGGTCAGGTAGCCTGGGAGGTTATCCAGGGTGTTGAGTTGACGAGAGGCGACGACTTCGTATACCTGCGAGACTCCGAGTAGCCCTTCATCGAAGGTCCAGTGGCACATCCTGCACAGCGCTATGCCGTTGGCAGGCCTGTCGTCCTGCGTCTCGCTCCACGGGACGATGTGCGCCGCAGCGACCGCTGTGTGCCCGTCGAGTGTGCGGACACGGATGCCACAAACGGCGCAGCGGTGAAAATATGCGCCAACGACGGCCCGCCGGAAACCCTGATCCCGGACGGCGGGACGGTAAGCTTCCTCGATTGGCAGAGTCTCCTCGACCCTGGGATCACCGGGATGTTTCAGTAACTCCTCGCTATAGATGAAAGCACCAAGGTTAATGGCGCTCTGCTCGGCGAGAGGTCGCCTAGTTTCTGGTGAGAAGTATGTCTCGATCAAAACACTTCGCAAAAGGTCGCGGTTCTCCTTCAAGCGGAGAAGGTCGTAGAGATCCTCATCCAGACGAGCTCCGATGACCTCCTCCCTGAGCCGGGCCAGCGACGTGATCTGCGAGCCGAACAAGGTATCCTCGTGCCTCGGAAGAAGGTGCCAGAACCCGTCTCCCCGCAGGTGGAAGAAGGGAAGCGCGAGGTTGCCCCGGCGGCTGAAAAGCAGGGCACGCTCCCAGTAACGGCCGACCAGTTCGGCAAGGTCTTCTGTGCTCTCGCCGAGGTTCGAGGAAATCTCGTCCGAGTCGAAGAGATCCAGGA
>DASSJP010000526.1:0-7027 GCA_035691165.1 Rubrobacter sp. | reverse complement strand
GGGGACCTCCTTGGCGAGGACCTTGGTGATGGCGGCAGTGAGGGTGGTCTTACCGTGGTCAACGTGACCGATGGTGCCTACGTTGAGGTGTGGCTTGTTGCGCTCGAACTTCCCTCTGGACATCGATGTTCCTTTCTCGTTCCTATATTCTCTTTAGAGACAAAAGTAAGTAGCGGTGGCAGGACTCGAACCTGCGACACGCGGATTATGATTCCGCTGCTCTAACCGACTGAGCTACACCGCCACACCTATGTCGTAGACCGAGTATACCCCGGTCTCAGAGCCCCCGAGCGGACTTGAACCGCTGACCCCCTCCTTACCATGGAGGTGCTCTACCGACTGAGCTACAGGGGCATATTCTTCTTTCGTGGGGGCGGGAGGATTCGAACCTCCGTAGGCGAAGCCGGCAGATTTACAGTCTGCTCCCTTTGGCCGCTCGGGCACACCCCCGGCCATGCCCCCACAGCACTCTGCGGAGCGCCCGAATATGGTAGCAAACGCCACCGACTTTTCAACGGAACGCGTATCCTGCGAAGTGCTGAGCCCGGGAAGGGATTCGAACCCCCGACCGGCCGCTTACAAGGCGGCTGCTCTACCTCTGAGCTACCCGGGCGTGCCGCCGCAGGCGGCGCGCAGCACGCTGGCTTCGCCAGCTTGTCAGCGCGCTCCAGCCTCCGGCTTCCGCTCTCAGCACGTTCCGGCCTGTGGCCTCCACTCTCAGCCAAAAGTCTTTCAAGGCTGGCTCAGCAACACACGCAACGCGCTTCGGAGATTGTAACAGCACGAGCCCCACGCCGACATCGTCCTTGCTCTTCGCTGAGAGCCGGAGGTCGAAAACCGGAGGCGGGCTGAAAGGCGCGAAGCGCCGTGCTGACAAGCTGGCGAAGCCGAAACGTGCTCCCCTACCTCCCTCTCCGGCGTATCTCCTCCAGCCTGCGCAAAGTCTCCAACGAAAGCCGGTCTCCTATGCGAGACTTGCTCGGGACGTCGGGGCTGCGGGTCACGGCCGGAAGCTCGTCGAGAAGGTTCGCGAACTCGCGCGGGGTGGAGCGGGTCGAGCCGCGGGCGAGCGCTGTGCGCTGCAGGGCGAAGTCAGCCGTGTAGACCGTAGCAGAGTCCTCCAGGGTGGAGAGGAGGCGTTCGATCACGTCGTCCGCCGACTCTCCTGGGGCGCTGTAGATCACACGCACGGCCCCGCCTGCCCGCAACTCGGTCCTCTCCGGCTCAAACCCACGGTGGGCGTCGAAGACGACGATTATCTGCCGTCTCGTCCATCCCGCGGCTTTCAGTGCGTCGTTTATCAGGATCTCACGCGCAGCGTCGAGGCTCCCCGCCTCCCTGTAGCGGTCGAGGGCGCCGATGACGTTGTAGCCGTCAAGGATCAGGGCCACCCGCGCAGCCTCCGCGCCTCGTAGAGCAAGACTGCCGCCGCGACCGATACGTTGAGCGATTGGACAGCCCCTAGCATCGGGATAGAGACCTCCCCGTCACACGCCTCGCGCACAAGCCGCCGCACGCCCCGTCCCTCGCTCCCGAGCACGACCGCCACGGGCCCAGCGAGGTCGAGCTCCGTATACGGCGTCGCGCCTGCCTCTGCGGCATACACCCAGAGACCGGCTTCCTTCATCCTTTCGATGGCCCGCCTAAGGTTTGTCTCCCGCACAACACGCACGTGTTCGCTCGCACCGGCGCTCGCCTTGACCGCAGCCGCCGTCACCCCAACCGTCCTGTCCTTCGGGATCACGACCCCACTCGCCCCCGCGCCGTCCGCAACTCGCAGAATTGCCCCGAAGTTGCGCGGATCGGTGACGCCATCCAGCACGAGTACCAGAGGTTCAGGGGTGGACAGGATCTCCTCCAGCCCGGAATAGGGATACGGTTCGACGCGCGCCGCGACGCCCTGGTGAACCCCGCCCCGAGACAGATCTTCCACCCGCTGCCGGGAGACCCTCTTCACGTCTACGCCGCGTTCGGTGGCGGCTCTCGCAACCTCCTCGCCCCCCACAGCGTCGAGGACCTCGAAGACCTTCCGTCGCCCGCTCCTGAGCGCCTCGATCACAGGCCTGATGCCGTAGATGATCTCCTGCTTCAATTACCGTCGGCTGAGGATCGGACCTTCGGACGTATCTTCCACAGCCCACCCATCAGCGTGGAGCTCGTCGCGCAGCCGGTCGGCGGTGGCCCAGTCCTTCTCGCGCCGCGCTTTCTCTCTGGCAGCCACCCGGCTCAGGACCTGCTCGCCAGGCTCCCCTGAGTACCGGATGCGGACGCCTTCAATCTCGGTAGCAAGTTCCTGCGCGAAGTCGAAGCCGAAGATGGTCATTACCTCTTCGATAGCCTCCGCGAGCGAACCGAACTCACCTGCAGCTTCCTGGCGGCCTGAGATCTCTCGGCCAGCACGTCCTGCGACCTCGAAGAGCGTCGCGATGGCCTCGGGGGTATTCAGGTCGTCGGCCATCGCCGCATCCAGGCTTCCGCGCAGATCGGCGGCCAGCGTGTCCGAGAGTTCGGAGGAACTCTGCGAGTCCGAGATCTGGCCGTAAAGACGCATCAGCCGCTCGTAGGCGCGGCGCTTCTCCTCAAGGATCTCCTCTGAGTACTCTATGGGCTGCGAGTAGTGGCTCTGCAGCAGCCACATCCGCACCGCATTGCGCCCGTGAAGATGCACAGCCCTCTCCACGTCGAGCACGTTCCCGACGGACTTCGCCATCTTGCCGCTTGTGAGCGTCACCATCCCATGGTGCGCCCAGGCGCGCACGAACGGGTAGTCAGGATGGGCAGCGGCGCTCTGTGCCAGTTCGTTCTCGTGGTGCGGGAAGCGTATGTCCGTTCCGCCACCGTGGATGTCAGCCCCCTCGGGCAGGTGCTTGCTCACCATCGCCGAGCACTCGATGTGCCAGCCCGGGCGCCCAGGTCCCCACGGGCTCTCCCAGGACGGCTCGCCAGGCTTCGACCCCTTCCACAAAGTGAAGTCCAGCGGGCTCCTCTTGTAGCCCGTCTGGCCCTTCTCCGTCTCGCGCATCTCCTCGGGACGCTGATGGCTCAAGGCGCCGTAGCTCGGGAAGCTCTCGACGGCGTAGTACACGTCGCCGTTGGCTTCGGCAGGGGCGTAGGCATGGCCCCGCTCTATCAGCTCCTCGATCAGGGAGATCATCTCCCGTATGTGCTCTGTCGCCCGTGGCTCGATGTCGGGCATACCGATACCGAGTAGCTCCAGCCGCTCGTGGAAAGAGTCGGTGTAGCGGCGTACGATCTCCTGCCACGAGACATCCTCGTCGTTGGCCTTGTTGATGATCTTGTCGTCTATGTCCGTTATGTTCTGGACGAAGGTCACATCGTAACCCCGGCTCCTCAGGTACCTGACGACCACGTCCCAGAACAGGGGGGCGCGGGCGTTGCCGATGTGGATGTGGTCGTAGACGGTGGGACCGCAAACGTACAGACCGAGCCTTCCGCCCTCCCCTACCTCGACCATCCCTGTACTCAGACTGTCACGTACTTGTAAGCTCATATCCGTAGTCTAGCCTCTCTCGCCCCCTCGATGCGAGCTTTCGCTTCCTGCGGCCCCAGCACCGCGAAAAGGTACGCCATCTCCGGCCCCCTGTTCTGTCCCGTGAGCGCGAGCCTCAGAGGGTGGAGAAGATCCCGCGTCTTTATCCCTCGCTCCTTCGCCCACGCGCGCAGCCCGGCGACGAAGCTCCGCGCCTCCTCCACGTCTACGAACTCGTGCCCTTCGAGTTCTCCGGCTACATACGTGAAGACCTCATCGCTGGAGTCGGGCAACTCTTCTACGAAGATGGCCGGGTCCACTGAACCTGTGATCTCCCGCAGCAGACGCGGCGCTTCGGAGAGAACCCGCATCTCCTCCCTGATGGCTTCCACTGCCACGGTCTCCCTTCCACGCGGCAGCGGTTCTTCCAGGAAAGGCTCCAGGCGCAGGCGAAGCTCCTCGGCGGGCAGACGCCTGATGCGACGGGCGTTGAAGAAGAGCAGGCGGTCAGGATCGAAGGTAGCGGGGCTCGCGCCGAGACGAGAAGGGTCCCACTGATGGGAGATCTCATCGAGGCCGGCGAACTCTTCTTTTCCTTCGGGGTGGTTCCAGCCCAGTAGGGCCAGGTAGTTCACCAGGGCCTCGGGCAGGTACCCTTCACTCCGGTACTCGGCGATGCTCGCAGCACCGTGGCGTTTGCTGAGCTTCTTGCCGTCGGGGTCGAGGATGACACCGAGGTGGATGAAGTGAGGCTGCTTCGCGTCAAGTGCCCGGTATAGGAGGGACTGTCGGGCTGTATTGGAGAGGTGTTCCTCGCCCCTGATCACATGCGTTATCCTCATCTCCACATCGTCGACGACCACGGCGAAGTTGTACGAAGGGGTGCCGTCGGACTTCAGGATCACGAAGTCCTCCATACGAGCGAACGTCACATCTCCACGTAACTCATCCCGGAAACTCCCGCTCCGCCAGGACGGACGAAAATATACTGCCTTCCGTCCCGACTCGTCCGTGCTCTCGTAAGTCAGGCCGGCCTCGGCGAGAAGCCGGACAGCGTCTCCGTAGATATCGCCACGCTCGCTCTGGCGATACGGCCCCTCGTCGAAAGACATCCCGAGCCATGCGAGATCCTCGATCTGTTTCTGCTCGAACTCCGGTCTGCTCCGCTCCATGTCTGTATCCTCGATGCGGAGTACGAGGTCCCCACCGTGGTGCCTGGCGAACAGGTAGTTGAAGAGCGCGGTGCGTGCCGCGCCCAGGTGCAAGAGCCCCGTCGGGCTCGGGGCGAAGCGGACCCTGACCCCGCTCAACGCCGTTCCAGCAGGCACACTGCCTGGGCGGCTATGCCCTCGCCCCTGCCGGTGAAACCGAGGCGTTCGGTGGTCGTACCGCGCACGCTCACGTACGAAGCATCAACTCCAAGGGCGGCGGCGAGGTTCTCCCTCATGGCCTCCCTGTGGTCCCGGATCTTGGGCCGCTCGCAGATTACGACCGCGTCCACGTTCGACATCTCCCACGACTCCCCGATGAGCCTGCGAACTTCGCGCAGCAGCTCGATGGAGTCGGTGGCCCTGTAGCGCTCATCGGTGTCGGGGAAGTAGTGACCGATGTCCTCGAGGCCGGCTGCGCCGAGGAGGGCGTCGGTCACGGCGTGAGCCAGGACGTCGGCGTCGGAGTGGCCGAGGAGTCCTCTATCGAAGGGGATCTCGACTCCTCCGAGTATGAGCCTGCGGTCGTCCTCGGGCGCGGCGAATGCGTGGACGTCCACACCAAGCCCGACGCGCATCAAGGCCAGACCTTATGGGTGGCGCCCTCGCGCGCGACGAGTATGGCCTCGGCGAACACCAGATCCTCGGGGGAGGTCAGCTTGATGTTGGTCTTCTCTCCTGCGACGAACTCGACACGACCACCGTCCCGCTCGACCAGGGAGGCGTCGTCAGTGGCGGCGCGGAGGTACTCTTCCGGCGAATCGTGGAGGCGGCGCAGCAGGCCGAGGCGGAAGGCCTGGGGGGTCTGGACCGCACGCAGGTTCGTCCTGTCGAGGGTCTCTGAAACGTTGCCGTCCCTGGCGACCTTGATGGTATCCGAGACGGGGACTGCGGGGACGACGCCGTCAGGCCCGCTCTCTCCAACTGCCGCCTCCACGACGCGCTTTATGAGGTCGGGCGTGATGAGGCAGCGGGAGCCGTCGTGCACGAGGACTATGGTCTCGGGTTCTTCCTCGCAAAGGAGCAGGCCGTTTCTGGTCGAGAGGGATCTCGCCTCGCCAGGCTCTGCGCATGCTGCGTACTTGCCTATGCCAGCCTCCTGTACGAGGGCTTCGATCCTGCTTCGGTCGCCGACCGTGTAGATTCTGGCGACCTCGGGAGCATCCTCGAAGGCGCGCAGGGTGTAGTGGAGGGCGGGCCTGCCAAGGAGCTCGATGAACTGCTTGGGACGGCCCATCCGGCGGCCTGTCCCGCCGGCGAGCACGAGCGCGATCGCTGATCCCCTCCCCGCTATTTCGGGCCGACCTCCGAAGTCCCCACGTCCCTACGATACATCGCCCGTGGTCTCCAGGCTGCGCTGTCGTTCGAGGCTGCGCTGGATGGCGCGGGCGCGGGCCTGGCCGACTCCTTCTACCTCGTCGAGGTCTTCCTCCGTCGCGTCGAGGAGGTCTTCGAGGGAGCCGAACTCCCTTATGAGGCTCTCGGCGACCCTGCGCGGCAGACGTGGTACCCGCTCCAGCTGACGGTATCCCCTTGGTTTGATGAAGTAGTCCTCCAACTGGTCCACCGAGCTATACCCGAGGGTGCGGGCGATCTCGGCCGGGTCCGAGAGCTGTTCTGAGGAGAAGACCCTCAACTCCTCCTTGACGTCTGCAAAGTCCACGCTTTCGGTGATGTAGTCTCTGAGCAGGGCTTCGTACTGTTCGGGGACTCTGTGGAAAGCCTGCCCGAGCTGCATCTCGATCAGCCGTCCCTCGCTCCCGAGCTCCCTCACGTAGGCCTCTATCTCCTCGGCGATGCGGACCGAGTACTCGAAGGTGCCGACCGCGGCCACGACCTCCCGCAGGGTCACGGCCCCGTCGTACTCGTGTACGGTCAGGCCCCGCGCCTCCTCCCTGAGCCTCCTGGTGAACTTCTCCAGCGTCGCGACGGCCGAGTTGGCCTTCGAGAGGGCCACCCCGATGTCCTCGAGCACGTGCGGCCCGTATGAGCCCTGGTACAGGCTCACCACCCTCCTGCGCTCGGAGACGGCTATTACGAGGCTACCCGTCTGCTGCGCCGTTCGGTGCGCAGCCAGGTGCCGCATCCCCGTCTCATTGGACTCGAAGCCGGGGTCCGGATTCAGATGGGCGTTCGCGTAGTGGATAGTTGAGATAGACGGAGAGACCACGATCGCACCGTCCATCTTCGCCAGCTCGTAGAGGCGCATCGGGGCGAACTGGACATCGACCCTCATCCCCCCAGAGATGATGCCGAGGTCTTCTAGCTTCTCGGGCCTGTCCACGACGATCAGGGCCCCATTGTGCGCCCTTATGACGTTCTCTATGGC
>DASSJP010000525.1:0-2993 GCA_035691165.1 Rubrobacter sp. | reverse complement strand
TGAATGTGCGCGACGTGACGACGAACGATTGTCGGGCGTTCCTGGACCGCTGGAACGGTCGCTCAGCTTCGACCGTGTGTTCCATTCACAGTGCGATGAGCGGCCTGTTCGGGTGGCTTTACATGGAAGGGGAGATCGACGCGAACCCGATGACCCGGATTCCGCGTCCCCGGCGTGCGCGTCCCGAGGACCTGGACGTGGTTATGGTCACTCGGGCTGACGTTGAGCGGATGCTTCGAGCCAGTAAGGATTGGCAGGAGTTTCTCTGTCTCTCGGTGCTCGCCTACCTCGGTCCGCGTCGAGATTCTGTGAGCCGGCTTCGCTGGCGTGATGTCGATCTCGCTGAGGGCACGATTCGCTTCCGCGAGAAGGGCGGCAAGGTTTCGGTGAAGCCGATGCCAGACGAGCTTCGCGCGATCCTCCACGCGGCAGTGGAATCGATGCAGGTCAGTTGCGGGCCCGAGGACTACGTCATCCCTAACCGCCGGCCTGCGAGCGTGCGTCGTGCGGAGCGGTCCAACAAAATCATCTGGGAAACGGTGGTCCGAGTAGGCGAGCGAGTCGGTGTGCGAGCAACCGTCCACGCCATGCGACGAGCTTTCGCGGTGCTGTTCCTGACATCACATCCCGGCGCAATCGAGGCGCTGCAGGCGCTGATGAATCACTCCCGAATCGACACGACGCAGGTCTACCTGCGCGCGCTCAATAGATCGAGGGCGATGGAGGCCGTGAGAGACCTCTCGTACGGTCTCGGGTTTCAGCCGGATGCAGAGGAGGCGCATACGGGATTCGAACCCGTGCTACCGCCGTGAGAGGGCGGCGTCCTAGGCCACTAGACGAATGCGCCCGACCGGCACAGGGTAGCGAACGCGGTCTTAACGAGGAGCGGCGGCCTTGCGGCCGCCGCTCGTCTGCCACTTGGGGACATGCTGGCGGTCATTCCCCGAGCCGCAGGAGGATTTCGCGTCCTCGGTTGCCTGAATCGGCATCGGGACGGAAACCTTGAGCCTGGCGCTACTACTTTGGGCGCTGCTCACGTTCGAGCTTTTTCGGCGGCAGTTGTGGACGGGGGGTGGCTTCGAGCCAGCCGGGGTTCCGTCGGACGATGTAGCTGCGCTTCCGGGCTAAAGAGGAGAGCGGCTTCTGCCGAGGAAGTAAAAGACCGACGCTCCGCCGCAAAGCGTCGTTCCTCTCCTCGTCGAAGGCCGCCTTCCCGGGCGGCCTTCGTCATTCCGGTGAGGCTGCGGGGCAAGGACTCAAACCTTGACTACCTGATCCAGAGCTATCTGCCGCCGTGAACGCTAGTAGTTACGGCCCGTCATGAGTAGTTTTCCGTTTGCAGGACTTTTGAGCCGCTGAGTCGCACATCCGTGACGCCTGATTCCGGCAGGGGCGAAAGCCTAGCGGGGCTCCGTCGAAACGGCTCCCCCGCTACACTCCTACTCCAACGCGTTCGCCGACCTCTCTGACCCCTCACACCGGCCAGTCGGCCGGGGGCGAAATCGAAGGGAGAGGCATGGAGAACGGAACCGTTCCAGAGCTGCTGCTAGCAGCGAACGACCGCATCTACAACGTCTCCTGGGGAGTGGGCGGCGAGGACGGCGACTTCCTCTGCGAGTGTGGGAACAAGGACTGCGCTGAGCAGGTGCAATTTCTCCTCATCGAGTACGCGGCTCGCGAGGGGGAACCCATCCTTGCGCCAGGGCATAAGCAGGTTGCGGCGGGCGTCTCGTAAGGCCGTCGTCCTCGGCTGCTCGGGCGGAGGAGCAATTGAATCTCTCGCCGCTTCCTGCGGTGGTTTGACGGCTGCGGCCTGATTCAGGTCGCCTCCTCTGCGATCGGGCGTCGAGCCTCCTGAGCCGCGGCGTCCGACTCGCCCTCGTGCCTGCAGCCGCACTTTGCTTCAGGCAGCCTTCCTCACGATCTCGTAGTACGAGTTCTCCTCCACGATCTCCTCGCCCGCGATGCGCATATGGCCTGGGAGAATGACGTAGCGTCGGTCGTCCGTATGAATGTCCTCGTAGCGCCACACGGTGATCTCGACGCGGCCATGGCAGTCGGCATCGGCGCACTCACAGAAGAACGGAATCAGTTGCCCGTCCGGAGCGAGCGAGTTCTGGAGCACGGCGAGGAAGCGCCCGTTCGCATACTGAAACTTGCGCTGGTTCTGTCGACCGCGCTCGCCCTTGGCGTCCATCGTGCCTCACGCCCCCTTCGCGGGGGGTTCTCGCTGCCAGGTGAGGACGAGGTCTGTGTGCTTGGTCTTCTCGACCAGGCTGAACCGCTCCCTCGCCTCGAGTACCTGATCGACCTCCAAGACCTCATGGCCGGGGAGAACAACGAAGAGGTTCGGTGAGGAGCGGACGATCTCGTACTCATCGCGGGAGAGAGCAAGCGTCTCCACACAGTCCTCATTGCTGCACTCGCAGAGGAACTCCGGCGGATCATCCGTCCACCCTGCGGCCACTTCTGCGACCCGCTCATTGACCTCACGCAGCATGAGTTGGTTGCGAACGAGCTGTTCGTGCGAGCTGGCCATCGTGTCCTCCCACGCTGGGGATCGTTTCGGCGGGACACGGTGACCTCCGAGCGCCGCCTAGACCAGAGCTAGAAGCGGCAAAGGAGAAGAAGCGCCAAAAGGGCGCATCCGACCTGGACGTGAAGCGTAGCACCAGACTGCCCTGTATCCCCTTTGGCAAACGTGCGGGAGTCGGGGGCTTGTGGACGGGTGGCGGCGGGCTTGCACCTTCACCGGCAGAGATTCAACATCGAGCCAAGTAACAACTGCGGCAACGGAAGGGAGAGAGAAAGATATGCGACGGGGGCTCATGGTCTTGGCGGTTGTGGCCGTCTCGATAGGGCTAGGTGCCCCTGCAACAGCGTCGAATCCGGCCTCCAGCTGCTCGGGACTGGCCGCTTCGAGCCGAGCCGGGGACGCTGGAGCGCAGGCGGAGGTGCAAGTCGTGATTAAGGGAGACGCCGCTCACGAAGGC
>DASSJP010000524.1:0-3501 GCA_035691165.1 Rubrobacter sp. | reverse complement strand
AACCGCAGTTCGAGAAAGCTAGCCCTTCTCGATGGGTATCGCTTCGTAAGGGTGGGTGAGGTCGTTCGAGGAAAAGCTGACAAGCTGAAAGCGAGGGCCGCCAGGCCCGAAGCGTGCTGAAAGGCGCCAAAGGTGCCGTGCTGACAAGCGAAGCCCGAAGGGCGTGCTGAATTGCTATCTCTCGAGTACGATCGTTACGGGGCCGTCGTTGACCAGTGACACGTCCATCATCGCCCCGAAGCGGCCTTTCTGTACTTCCTCAACGCCTGCAGAGCGTAGCCGCTCGCAGAAGTAGTCGAAGAGGTGCGCGGCGTCCTCGGGCTGTGCTGCACCGACGAAGCTCGGGCGCTTGCCCTTGCGCGTGTCCGCGAGCAGGGTGAACTGCGAGACGGCAAGGACAGCGCCGCGGACGTCTTTGACGCTCAGGTTCATCTTTCCCTCTTCGTCGCCCATGATCCTCAATCCCGCTACTTTATCTGCCAGCCAATCCGCCTCGGGTTCGCCGTCTCCCTGGGCGACCCCGACGAGAAGGAGTAGGCCGGGGCCTATGCCGGAGATCCGTTCTCCATCGACCGTTACGGACGCTTCATTGACGCGCTGGAGGACTATGCGCAAGGTCTCTAGAGAGGTTGGCGGCCTGAGTAGCCTGCATCGAGCTCGTGCCAGTACTCGACGCGTTCCTCGGGCGGGTGCCAGCAGAGGAAGACGACGCGTCCTTCGCGCTCGTGCGGGAAGTCGAGGAGGCCCATGTCCAGGTCTTTGAGGACGACGCCGAGCTCCCTGATGCGTTCTATATCCAGGTAGAGGTTGTACGCTTCGACGCCGTACTCGGAGCTGCCTCTCCCGCCACCATTCCCGAACGCAGCCCTCAGCACGGGCTCCATGTGCGGGGCCTTCTCGCGCAGGAGATCGCGGTGGAGCGCCACGTCGGCCAGGATCTCACGCAGCGTGGGGAGTAGCGCGTTCGCTTCTTCCACGGTAAACAGTTTGGGGAAGGCGGGGTCCACGCCTGGGTGGTTCAGCGGCCCACGGCCAGGCGGTCTGCGAGCATGTCGGGGAGGCCAGCGGCCCGTATCTTGGCCTGGGCTTTCCGTATGTCGTACTCGACGAATCGGTAGGTCACGCGCTCGCCGTCGGCGATCACGTATGAGGCGAAGGTGTCCCCGTCGCGCGGCTGGCCGACGGAACCTGGGTTCACCAGGTAGGGTCCGCCGGAACGGAGATCCAGGGTATGTCCTCCCGACATCGCGCCGTTCGGAGAAGGGGAGACGGTCTTCACGTGCGTGTGGCCGAAAAAGCAGATCGGGACCTCAGGATACTTGCTCCTCAGGATCTCCAGGTTCTCCTGGGCGGAGATCTTGTTGATGATGTACTCATCAGGGTCGCGTATGGAACCGTGGACGAAGAGCGCCTCGTCCGTTCGCATCATGCGCGGCCTCGTGCGCAGGAATTCGGCGTTCTTCTCGCTCAGGTGATCCCTGGTCCATAGAACCGCCGCCGCCGCGGTCGGGTTGAACCAGTTCAGGTCGGTGTCGAGGTCGGTCACGGCAAGGTCGTGGTTGCCCGAGATCGTGGGCATCCCCAGAGAGCGGACCACGTCGCAGCACTCATCCGGGTTTGCGCCGTAGCCGATCACATCCCCCAGGCAGTAGACGGTCTCCACGCCATCAGGCACGTCGCGCAGGACGGCTTCGAGCGCCTCGAGGTTTCCGTGGATGTCCGAGATCACCGCGTACATAGAGGGTGCGGCGTAGTTTATACGTTGGGTGAGCGATTTCAATCGCCCGTTGATGCGCAGCAATCGTTACGGTAACATCCCTTGGCGGTTCCTACTTTTGCGCGGGCCTGTAGCTCAGGGGATAGAGCAACGGTTTCCGGGGCCGTGTGTCGCAGGTTCGAATCCTGCCAGGCCCGCTTCTATTAGTCCTATCAGATTATTCTCTGACGGGCCAACTTCCTTGCTCGGATTCGGCCTATTCGCCCCGAAAACAATTCCTCTATCCCCTGAGCTACAGGCCCGGCATGGATTATGTCTCCAGGGGATCACCTAACCCTTCTTTGCATGACGCAGCTTATTTCTAGAAGGGAATCGAAGATGACCACAGAGGGCAAGCCCAGGAGGCCGAAGGGTACGGGCTCTATCTACGAGAGGGAGGGGGGCATGATCGGGCAGTACGAAGTGCAGACACCTGAAGGGAAGACCAAGCGTAATTACGTCCGGGGGAAGGACAAGAAGGAAGTTGCCGGTAAGCTGGCCAAGGTCATTGCCGAGCGTGACTCCGGGCTCGCCTACGACGCCGAGAACATGACCGTGGGTGATTACCTCGACCGATGGCTCGACGCCATACGGGGCACTCTCAGGTAGAGGACTTGGCAGAGGCACGAACAGATAACGCGCATCCATTTGAAGCCCGTCATCGGCAAGATCAAGCTCGACAGGTTGAGTGCTCTCCAGGTCCAGTCCCTCTATCGGCTGAAGCTAGACTCTGGACTCTCCGCAAGGACCGTGCAGATAATCCACACCACCTTGCATAAGGCTCTCAAGCAGGCTGTGAGATGGTTGTTGATCCCCCACAACGTTACCGAAGCTGTTGATCCGCCCAGACCCTCTGACAAGGAGATCAGGCCGCTCAGTGTCGAGCAGGTCAAGAGCTTGCTTGGAGCAGCAAAGGGCGACAAGTTGGAAGCTCTTTACATCCTCGCGGTGTCTACGGGATTGCGGCAAGGAGAGCTTCTTGGGCTCAAGTGGGACGACGTAGACCTCCAAGCCGGGATGGCGAGGGTGCGTCGCACTGTCTTTAACGGGGCAGTCAACGCACCCAAAACCGCCCGGAGCAACCGCAGCCTCAGGCTGACCAAGGAAGCTATCCGTGTGCTTAAAGATCACCGGAGGGGGGAGAGCGATTCTCTACCAGGATGGGCACTTCAATTAGTACCCACAACCTCCACAACCGCTCCTGGAAGCCTCTGCTAAAGAAAGCATGTCTTCCCCAGAGCACCAGGTTCTACGATCTCAGGCACACCTGCGCCACCCTGCTCCTTACGAAGGGCGTCCACCCGAAGATAGTACAGGAGATGCTCGGACACGCTTCCATCACCATAACTCTGGACCTCTACTCTCATGTCCTTCCCCATATGCAGGATAAGGCAGTTTCGACAATGGAGGACATTCTCGATGGATGAGCTAAACCTGAACCTCCCCATCTACTATTGAAACGGGAGGGCCCCTGTTTCTTTAGAGGCCCTCACGCTCATATTCGCTCTGTATCGCCAGAACAAGTACCCCTACTCGACCCCATTCTGGTCCACAGGGAGGCTCTCAGAGGCCTCTGAGAGCCATTTATACGCTGAGTCGTATCCGTCGGACACGAGCCCTTACTCGTAGAAGCCTGTCGGGAAGAGGAAGGACTCGTCCTCAACAGCCACCACGCACTTTCCCCAATGCGGGGCTGAGCGGCCTTCTCGTCTTCTGTGGCTATCGTTTGATCTTGGTTGGAGCCT
>DASSJP010000523.1:0-7314 GCA_035691165.1 Rubrobacter sp. | reverse complement strand
GTTTGAAGGAGTACGGACTGCGAGCGACTTCAGGTAGATCATTGGACGGAAACATGTCTCTCGTACGCCCGCGAGGACTGGCGCCATGAAAGCCCCAGCCCGTGAGCGCCGCGATGTCTCCGTACGGGGCATCGTGCAGGGGGTTGGCTTCAGGCCGTTCGTCTACGCCCTGGCACGCAAGCACGGGCTCTCGGGCACGGTGCGCAATGATGCGGAGGGCGTCCGCATCGAGGCCGAGGGCTCACCTGAGGAGCTCGAACGCTTCGTACGCGCGCTGCAGGAGGAATCCCCTCCTCTGGCCGTCGTCGAGTCCGTCCACTGGCAGCCGCTCGCGGCGCGCGGAGACGCGGAGTTCCGCATCGCCAGGAGCCGGGAGGGACTGCGACGTCAGGCGCTCGTTTCCCCTGATGTCGCGACCTGCGACGACTGCCTCGCCGAGTTGTTGAACCCTGAAGACCGGCGCTACCGATACCCTTTCACCAACTGCACGAACTGCGGCCCGCGTTTCACCATCACGCGCTCCGTCCCTTATGACAGGGCAACGACCACGATGTCGCGCTTCGAGATGTGCCCAGATTGCCAGAGCGAGTACGACGACCCGTCGGACCGCCGCTTCCACGCCCAGCCGAACGCGTGCCCCGTCTGCGGACCACAGGTACGGCTGCTCGACAGGTTCGGACACGAGCTCCACGCCAAGCCGGAGGACCCCATCGCGCGGGCTGCCCGTATGCTGAGGGGCAGGGCAGTCGTCGCCATAAAGGGGCTCGGTGGCTATCATCTGGCTTGCGACCCGCTCGACGAGAAGGCCGTGAGGACCCTGCGGGGCCGCAAGGTGCGCCAGGACAAGCCCTTCGCCCTCATGGCCCGCGACCTCGCCCAGGTGCGGGAGATCTGCCACGTCTCCCCGGAAGAGGAAGCGATGCTTACCTCGCCGTCCCGTCCCATAGTGCTCCTCCAAAGTCGGGAGAATTCCAGCGTCGCAGACGAAGTAGCCCCGCGCCAGAAGACCCTCGGCGTGATGCTCGCCTACACGCCGCTGCACCATCTGCTGCTCCGTGACGCAGGCATCCCGCTCGTCATGACGAGCGGCAACAACTCCGACGAGCCCATAGCCTACAGGGACGATGAGGCCTTCGGCCAGCTGTGTGAGATCGCCGACTACTTCCTGGTCCACGACCGTGAGATCCACATGCGCTGCGACGACACCGTGGTTCGGACAGCAGGAAGACGCCCGTACCAGATCCGTCGCTCGCGCGGCTACGCCCCAGCGCCGCTCCGACTGGCCGAAAGCGTCCCCAGGCACACACTGGCCTGCGGGGGAGAGCTCAAGAACACCTTCTGCCTGGCAAGGGGCAGCCACGCCTTCGTCAGCCATCACATCGGGGACATGGAGAACTACGAGACTTTGCGCTCATTCAGGGAGGGGATCGAGCACTACTCCACGCTCTTCGACGTGAAACCTGAACTTGTGGCCTACGACCTCCATCCCGAATACCTCTCGACCAAGTACGCCCGCGAGCTGGAGGAATCCGGGCTCCCCGCGGTCGGAATCCAGCACCACCAGGCCCACGTCGCAAGCTGCCTCGCGGACAACGAAAGGGATGGCGACGAGCACGTCATCGGAGTCGCCCTCGACGGGACGGGCTACGGGACGGACGGGGCCGTCTGGGGAGGCGAGTTCTTCGAGGGCAGCCTGGATGAGGGATTCACGCGCCTGGCGCACCTCGAATATGCGCCCTTGCCGGGGGGATCTGCGGCCATCAAGCAACCCTGGCGCATGGCGCTCGGGTACCTGATCTCACGCTACGGAGAAGAAGAGACCCTGAAGCTCCCGCTCGCCGCCGTGCGGGAAGCAGGCGAACGGAACGTACACCTCATTGCCCGCCTCGTCCAGCACGAACTGAACACCCCGCCAACCTCCAGCGCGGGCCGCCTCTTCGATACCGTGGCCGCCCTCGTAGGCGTTCCCGGCTCCAAGCGCACGACCTACGAAGGACAGGCGGCCATAGAACTGGAGCTCGCCGCAAACGGCCCGACGACGCGGTCGTACCCTTACCAACTGCGCCCCGAAGGCGACGGCTGGATAGTCCAGACAAGCGAAGTCATAGAAGCAGTAGTCGAAGACCTGTTGAGCGAACGCCCGAAGGCCGAGATCTCAGCCAGCTTCCACCGCACGATGGCCGACATGGTCGTCGCGGTCTGCGACGCGGTCCGCAAGTCGGAAGGCGCGAGCGCGGTCGCCATCTCGGGCGGCACGTTCCAGAACATGCTCCTGCTGGATCAGACAATAAAGTTACTAGAGGAGGAGAAATTCGTGGTCTACACACACAGCCGCGTCTCTGCCAACGACGGCGGAATCGCCCTTGGACAGGCAATACTCGCTGACACCGTTTTGAGAAGAAATGGCTGACAAGCCGAATTGCTAAACACAAAGGGAGGCAAACCATGTGCCTGGGAATTCCCGGCAGGATAGTCGAGATACTTGATGAGGACCTTCTGCTCGCAAAAGCCGAAGTGAGCGGGGTCAGGCGCAACATCAACATAGGGCTCGTCCACAACGAGGACGAGCAGGTCGAGGTCGGTGACTGGGTTTTGATCCACGTCGGCTTCGCGATGTCGCGGCTGAACGAAACCGAGGCGCAGTCCCAGCTACAGGCCCTCGAAGATATAGGCGAGGCCTACGAGCAGGAGCTGGCTGAGCTGCGCTCCTCCCAGATAGAGTAGTCGTGGAACGAGAGACGATGCTTCATGACTCCTACTGCACCCTCGACCACGACGGCTGCGTCGTCTGCTCCGACGCAGGCATCCCGTTGCGCGTCATCTCAATCGAGAACGACGACGCCCTCTGCGAAGACGCCGCAGGGAACCGAACCGGGATCGCAGTGGAACTTGTCCAGCCGGTGGCCGTGGGAGAAGTGCTGCTGACACACGGAGGCGTCGCCATCGGCAAAGTCGAAAGAGCTGATGGCTGAAATGCTGACTGGCTGCCGACCGGAGGGAGGCACACATGAAATACGTAGACGAGTTCAGAAACGCAGAGATCGCACGCGCCCTGTCGGCGGAGATAGCGGCGATCACCGACCCCCAGAGACACTACAAGCTGATGGAGGTCTGCGGCGGCCACACCCACACGATCTACCGCCACGGGATAAAAGACCTCTTACCTGACCAGATAGAGCTCGTACACGGCCCCGGCTGCCCCGTCTGCGTGCTCCCGATGGGCCGCGTGGACGACGGCATAGCCGTCGCGGAGCGCCCCGAGGTCATCTTTACCTGCTTCGGGGACATGATGCGCGTCCCTGGCTCGAAAGGGAACCTGCTGGAGATCAAAGCCGAAGGCGCGGACATCCGCATGGTCTACTCGCCTCTGGACGCCCTCCGCATAGCGCGCGAGAACCCTGAGCGCGAGGTCGTATTCTTCGCCATCGGCTTCGAGACGACCGCTCCCTCCACGGCCCTGACTTTGCAGCGTGCGAAGAAGGAGAGCCTGGAGAACTTCTCGGTGTTCTGCAACCACGTCACCATCGTGCCGCCTGTACGGGCGCTGCTCGACTCGCCGGACCTTCGCCTCGATGCTTTTATCGGGCCCGGGCACGTCTCTACGGTCATCGGCTGCAGGCCATACGAGTTCATGCCGGAGGACTACGGGAAACCGTGCGTGGTAGCAGGGTTCGAGCCGCTCGACCTTCTGCAGTCCATCCTCATGCTCATGCGCCAGCTCGACGAGGGGCGTTGCGAGGTCGAGAACCAGTACAGCAGGATCGTACCCTGGGAAGGCAACCTCGCTGCCCTGAGGAGCATGGCCGAGGTCTTCGAGCTCCGTCCATACTTCGAGTGGCGGGGGATGGGCTTCATAGCCCAGTCCGCCCTCAAGCTCTCTGAGGCCTACGCGGACTTCGACGCAGAGCTGCGCTACTCCGTTCCCGGCGTGCGCGTCGCCGACCCGAAGGCGTGCCAGTGCGGCGAGGTACTCAAAGGCGTCCTCAAGCCCTGGGAGTGCAAGGTCTTCGGGACGGCCTGTACGCCCGAGCATCCGCTCGGGACGCTCATGGTCTCATCCGAGGGAGCCTGCGCCGCCTACTACAACTTCGGGCGCAAGTCCTTCGAGAAGGTCGAGATCGGGACCAAGAAATGAGCGAGAAGGAACAGCGCGTCCTCGACGCATTGGAACAGAACCGCCGACGTCCACCGAAGTTCACAGCCCCGCGCATAGATATGAGCCACGGCGCAGGCGGCAAGGCTACCCACAAGCTCATCGAAGGTCTGCTCCTGCCAGCCCTCGACAACCCCGCCCTCGCCCCGCTCGGGGACGCGGCCTTGCTCCCGTTCGGCGACGCCCGCCTCGCCCTCACCACCGATTCCTTCGTCGTGCGCCCGCTCGTCTTCCCCGGCGGGTCCATAGGAGAGCTAGCGGTAAACGGCACCGTCAACGATCTCGCCGTCTCAGGCGCGACCCCCCTCGCGCTCTCCGCCGCCTTGATAATCGAAGAGGGACTGGAAACGGAAGTCCTTGCCCGTGAGATCGAAGCGATGGCCCGGTCAGCCGAAAGGGCCGGTGTCGCCATTGCCACAGGCGACACCAAAGTAGTCGAGCGTGGGAAAGGCGACGGACTCTATATCATTACCACAGGAGTTGGCGTGGCCGATCAGGACCTGAACCTGTCTTCCGCTTCCGTCCGTCCTGGAGACAAGATCCTGTGTTCAGGTACCCTCGGCGACCACGGCGCGGCCATCCTGATCGCACGCGGAGACCTGGAGCTTGAAGCCGAGGTCCTCTCTGACACGCGGCCTCTCACACCGCTCACCCGGGCGCTCAAAGACTCCGCAAGACCTAACCTGCGCTTTATGCGCGACCCCACGCGCGGCGGCGTAGGAACCGTGCTCAACGAGCTTGCGCGCGACTCGGGATACTGTGTCGCGCTCTGGGAAGGGAAGCTCCCGATCAGGGACGTCGTGCACGGGGCGTGTGAGATCCTGGGCATAGACCCTCTCTACGTCGCAAACGAAGGTAAGCTCCTCGCCGTTGTTGCTCCCGAAGTCGCAGACGCCGCCCTCGAATCCCTACGAGGCATCGAAGGCGGTGAGGAAGCGTCCATCATCGGTGAGGTTCGTGAGGAGCCGGCACGCATGGTCGTGATGTACACCCAGTTCGGCGGCACCCGCATGATAGACATGCTCGTCGGTGACCCGCTGCCGAGGATCTGCTAAGCGCCCCGCTTGAGCCTTTCGGAGCGTTACGGTATATTTTGTATACTTTAATGGCGCTCTATGGAGACGTTGGTGGAGTTCGAGTTCGATGAGACGAAGAGTCGAAGGAACAAGGACAAGCACGGTATCGACTTCGTCGAGGCGCAGGCTCTATGGCTCGACGAGAAGTTCGTGGAGATCCCGGCCCGCACCGTGGACGAGTTGCGTTTCGTGGTGGTGGGTGTGATCTCGGGTAAGCACTGGTCCGCGGTCATTACTTACCGTGGCGAGAGGGTCAGGATTATCTCTGTCCGCCGATCCCGTACCGAGGAGGTGGAGATATATGAAAGCTAGCGAGTTCGACCGCAAGTTCGACGAAGGCAAAGACGTAACCGGAGCCCTCGACCTATCCAGAGTTCGCCGGCCCGCACAGGAGCAGCGGCGCGTCAACGTGGACTTCCCCGAGTGGATGATACAGTCCCTCGACCGTGAGGCCAAGCGTCTCGGTGTCACCCGTCAATCCGTCATAAAGGTCTGGATCGCCGAGCGCCTTGAACGGAAGGTATCGTAGAGGCCATGCCGGCAACTATGCGCACGCGGTTCGACGGCACCCGCATGATAGACATGCTCGTCGGTGACCGCTGCCGAGGATCTGCTAGGCAGGTCAAGGAGCGACCATGATCAGAACTGGATTCTGCGACGTTATCGGCATCGAGGTGCCTGTCGTCCAGGCGGGCATGGGCCCCTTCGGCAGTGGCGCGGAGCTTGCGGCTGCCGTCTCGAATGCGGGAGGTCTCGGGACTGTTGGTGCTTCAGGCCGAACAGCTGATGATCTGAAAGGGCAACTCGCGCATGTCCGCGAACTTACCGACCGGCCTTTCGCCGTCAACTTCGCGCACCACCAGCGAACAGATGAAGGGATCGATATCGCACTCGAGAGCGCGGCACGTGTGTTCTCCTATGCCGTGGGTGACCCTGTGGATCTCGTACAACGCGCACAAGACAGCGGAAAACTGTTCATGCAACAGGTCCACACGGTCGAGCAGGCTGAACGGATGAGCGACCGAGGCGTTGATATCATCATCGCTCAAGGAGGAGAGGCGGGAGGCTTCGGCGGCCACATTAGTACGCTCGTGCTCGTCCCAGAGGTAGTTCGCGCTGTAAGCCCTATACCGGTCGTCGCCGCCGGAGGGATCTCGCACGGACGAGCTCTCGCCGCCGCGCTGGCTCTCGGTGCTCAAGGAGCAAACATCGGAACACGCTTTCTTGCCTCGGTCGAAGCCAGCCTCGCCGACGACTGGAAGAAGTTGATCGTGGCTGCAAGCTCGGAAGACGCGGTCAAGGTCGACTTCTGGTGGGACATAATGCCTCCACCTCCTGACGAGTTCAACGTCCTTCCTCGGGCCTTGCAAACCTCATTTATCGAACGCTGGATACACAGAAGAGACGATGTTCGGAGTGAGGGTGAACGCATCATGAGTGAGCTTGGTCCCGCCCTGCAACAGGGTCGCATGCACGAGTTCGTGCCCTTTACGGGACAGAGCGCCGGGGCGATCCATGAGATCTTGCCGGCGGCCGAGATCGTGCGACGCCTGGTCGAGGATGCCGAACAAGCGTTGCGAGAGTGTGCGGAACTGCTGTGACGACCATGACTTGTGCGTTGCCGTGAGCGCCGGATAACTCGAGTTTGCAGCCGGTGCTTGGTTGAGTTCACGCAGCAGAATAACGCCAGGCACTATCTGATGATGCGGTGCTATCCATCCGTTCCACGTCTCTCTCCTTTCGGTATAACTCGGGTTATACTTCGATCATGAAGACGGCGATCTCTATTCCTGAGGAGCTTTTCGAATCAGCCGAGCAGTTCGCGCGGGGGCGGGGCATGTCGCGCAGCGAGTTGTATACGACGGCGCTGCGTCACTATCTGGAGGAACATCGGGCCGGGATGATCACCGAACGGCTCGATGAGATCTATGGCGGGGAGTCGGATGGCCTGGACCCGAATGTCACTCGTCTGCAGTCGCAATCGTTGCCGGAAGACAATTGGTAGTGCGGCGTGGAGAAGTCTGGTGGGCGCAACTATCCGAGCCCGTCCCCTCGGAACCTGGATACCGGCGACCCGTGCTCATC
>DASSJP010000522.1:0-5590 GCA_035691165.1 Rubrobacter sp. | reverse complement strand
CATCTACCGCGCCCTCCTTCTTGAGGCGTACGTCGCCGTCGCTGCCCTGATGGCCTTCGGCGTAGTCCCCCCCGAGTGCGCGCTCGTCTTCCCTAGCGTGTTCGCCGCCTTCCGCCTCTGGCGCGACATAGCGGCATACTCGACGCCCAGGCGTCTCGATCCCGTGGTCAAGCGGACGGCGGGGCTCCACCTCGTCTTCGGGTTACTCTACACGGCGGGGGTTCTAATCGGTGCCTGAACAGCACCGTCCGTTCCGGGCGAGTTACCTGGTATCAGGCGCCGATGCGGAGAGGATCTTCGCCGCCCTCCTCGACGTGCGGCGCTTCCCCGAGTGGGCCGCGGGTCTCCGCCACTCCCGCGCGCTGGACCCTGTGAGTGGAGAGGAGACCATAGACATACGTCCAGGGGTCAGGCTGGAGTTCGTCCTGAGCGCCGCCGGGCTCACTCACAAAGTCCTCAGCGTCGTCACGGCGGTCGAACCGCCGAGCCGGCTGGAATGGCACTACGTCGAAGGCGCCGTGGGAAGAGGCGGCTGGCGCGTCGAGGATGTTGGAGCGGGGAGCGCCAGGATCATCCTATCGACGGACTACAGGATCAGACCCGCCTGGCTCGACGGGATCGCACACAGGCCCTTCTTCCGTGGGCTTGCGGAGGATCTGATCCGGCGCTCGATGCGCCGCTTCGAGGCGCACATTAGAGAAGATTAGAGAACACGGTTGCAGCGCGGATACAATGTGCGGATCTCAGGCAATGGAGGGAGGTCGAAGTTGGCGACGGTTTTCACCAGGATCATCGAAGGAGAGCTACCAGGGCGTTTCGTATGGAAAGATGAGCAATGCGTCGCCTTCCTCTCGATAACCCCGCTCAAAGCCGGACACACGCTCGTTGTCCCGAGGGAAGAGGTGGATCATTGGCTCGACCTCGAAGAAGACCTGGCGGCCCATTTGCTGAACGTCTCTCGCTACATCGGTAAAGCCCTTCAGAAGGGTTTCCAGCCGGCCAAAGTAGGTCTCCTCATCGCCGGGTTGGAGGTACTTCACACGCACATCCACCTGGTGCCGATAGAAGGGCTCCACGACTTGGATTTCGACCGTCAGGAGCGAGATCCAGACCCTGCGAAGCTGGATGAGGCCGCCGGGGTCATCCGCAGGTCTCTGAGAGAGCTCGGTTTCGAAGAAGTCGCTGATTAAAGCTATCAGCCACCAGTATTTCAGCCAGTCAGGAAAAGCTTGGAGCTGATTCCTGACTTAGAGGTCGCGTTCGTGCCCGTTCTCCGGGTGATCGTCGGTCGACTCGTCTTCGAACCCGTCGGCCTCAGGCTCGTCCTCGTCGTCCCTCGGCAGCTCGTGCGCGGTGACCTCGGTCGTCGGGTTCACGTAGCGGGCGATTATGACGGAGACCTCGTACATTACGATCATAGGCACGGCCATCAGCATCATGCTGTAGGGGTCTTGCCCCGGTGTCAGGGCTGCGGCAAGGATAGTGTTTACGACGATGGCGTGCTTTCTGTACTTCTTCAGGAGCGAGGCATCGACTAGTTCCAGCTTGGCGGCCACGTACGTCGCCGCCGGCAGTTCGAATACGATACCGAAAGCCAGGAGAAACCTCGTTACGAAAGGCAGATAGCTCTGGGCCGTGATGATGGGATCGAAGCGGTCCGTATCCCAGCCTAGAAGGAACTGGGTTCCGATGGGCAAGACGACGAAGTACCCGAAGGCGACCCCAGCGATGAACAGCGCGGAGGCCATGCTGATAATGGTGTACGTGAAGGCCCTGCCCATGTCCCCGACAGCGGGAGCCACGAACGCCCACACCTGGTAGAGGAGTATCGGAATCGTGAGCAGGAAGCCGACGTAGAGCGCCAGCTTCATGTCGGTGAAGAGCTGCTCCGTAACCCCGGTCACGTTCAACTTGCCGTGCAGGGCGTCGCCCGCCGGAGCGAGAAGCCAGTCGAAGATCCGCTCCCTGAAAAACCAGGCGACGATGGATACGCCGAAGAATGCTATGCCGACCTTGATAATCCTCGAGCGCAGCTCGTCGAGGTGCTCGATCAGGGTCATGCGCATCTCGTCGCGCGGACCGCGCGGACGCGAAGGGAGTCTCAGACGACCGGCCATTTGTTAAGAACTCGTTAGGGGTCTAGCTACGCTTCTGCTCGGCCTTCTCGGCCTCGACGGAAGAGTCCTCCTCCAGCTTGGCCTCGTCACGCTTGCTTGCTTCGAGCTGCTCTTCTTCTTTCTTCTTCTCTTCTTCTTTCTTCTTCTTGTCCTCGAGTTCACCCTCCTGGGTGCCCTTCTTGAACTCGCGCACGCCGCTGCCCAGGCCGCGGGCCAGCTCGGGAACGCGCTTCGCCCCGAAGAGCAGGAGTATGACGACAAGACCTATGATCAACTCTGGCATTCCGACCGATCCAAACACCTTTCCTCCTAACGAACTATCTGCCAGATCTCACGCAACATTATACGCCTTCAGTCTGGACATGGATCAGGGTTGTGGGCTACCGCTGCTCGTCCCGCCCTTGAGGAGGGCCGAGATCCTGTCCTTCACCTTCGCCGCGTTCTCGCCGTTCGGCTCGAGGTCGAGGTAACCGTTGTAGTACTCTATGGCGTCAGCAGGCTGGCCTGCCTGGTCGTAAGCCTGCCCCGCCAACAGGTACGCGTCCGCGTTGTCCGGCTCCGCCTCCGCCGCCGCCGCGAATGCGTCCCCCGCCTCCTTCTGCAGCTCCTTCTGCTTCTCCCCCGTCGCGGTCTGCGCCTGCTGGCTGTAGATCTGACCGAGCAGCATGGGTATCTCCGCGTCCTTCGGGGCCACCTCGCGTCCCTTTTCCAGCACTCGCACCGCGTCGTCGTAGCGGCCAGCCGTGTAGTAGAGGGCGGCGAGGTCCTTTATCTTCTCCGGGTTCTTCGGGTCCTGCTCGAGGTCCTTCTCTGCCGCCTTGATCTGATCCTGGGGATCCGGGGTCTGGTCTACCTGCTTGGGCTGGTTCTGCTTCCCGAAGAGCGAGAAGACGTTGTAGCTGAGATTCGTCCCGACACCCAGAAAGATGAAGGAGATGAGGAAGAATGCAGATAGCACGATGGCGACCACTCTAACCCAGAAGCCGATCCTTTCGCGGTTCATCATCATGGTGGTTATCCTCCGAGATCCTCAGGCACCGAGACGATTGTATATCAGGTTGCCGCTGGCTACAGTGGCAGCGACTTCCCCATCGGCGGCGGCCTCGATCACGTCCAGTGCAGGGTCTACCCCCCACGGCACCACCTCGACCATAGCGAGATCGGCCCACTTCCCGGCCTCGATGGTCCCCGTCTCGGCCTCGATGCCGAGCGAACGCGCCCCTCCGAGCGTCGCGAGCCTGAGACCAGTCTCACCATCCAATTCGTGCAGCTTCACCGCGAAGAGCGTCTCCTCGAAGAGGTTCATGCTGGGGCTGCTCCAGAGCCCGTCCGTACCCATCCCGACCCTGATGCCCCTCTCCATCATGCCCGGCACGGGCGAGATGCCGCACCCGAGGAAGTCGTTCGAGCGTGGACAGTGGGCCGCCGCGACGCCGGTCTGCGCGAGGACATTGAGATCCTCCTCCGAGACGCCGGTCGCCAGGTGCGCTGCTATCGTCTCGGGCGCGAGGAGCTCTATGCTCCGTGCGTAGCGAACAGGCGAGACGCCAACGCCACCCCACTCGTTGCTGCCGAAGATGTCGGCGAGGCCACCGGTACCGTCCCTGACGAACTCGACCTCCTCGGGGCTCTCGGAGAGGTGGATCGCAAGTGTCCACCCCATCTCCCGCGTCCGCCGCGCCGCCAACCGCGAGGATTCGGGATCGACGGTGTAGGGAGAATGCACGCTGACACTGGCATTCACCCGCTCGGGTAGACCTTTCTGTAGCTCGCGCGCTTTCCCGACGATGAACTCGACGGCCTCCTCCGGAGCGCCGATCTCGTGCGGGAAGAACTCGGCGTAGACCGTCCCTGCCATCCCGCTTTCGGCGAGCTGCGGCAGGCATTCGCCGTAGGGTGAGGACTCGGCCATGTACGTGGTTCCCGCCTCAACAGCCTCTCTGGCGGAATCGCGGGCGGCTTCGGCCGTCCAGGTTTCCTTCTCCGGGAGGCGTTCTATGAGCCTGCCGAGCCAGCCCGAGAACGTGCCTCCCTCGGGCGCGTCCTTCCGCCTGAAGCCGAGGTGGGCGTGGGCGTTCACCGCGCCAGGGATGATCGTGTAGTTGGGGAAGAACCGGATCTCGACGCCCTGGTTCTCGCGTCCAACGTCTGAAAGCGGTCCGACAGCCTCTATCCGCCCGTCTCTTACCAGGACGGCGCCGTCCTGTATCGGGGGTGATGAGACGGGCATGAGGGTTCCGGCCGCGAAGATCGCAGTCCCTGCGGCACTCTCAGACATCCCTCCCGACCACCTCCGAGGCCACGGACTCGAGGAACTCGCGTTCGGGGCAGTCAGGCAGGAGGCCGAGGTCTTCGAGGGCCGCGTCGATCTCACCCCTGGCCCACGCCTCGGTCCTGGCGACAGCGTCCGTGGCGAGCACAGCCTCTATCCCGGCCTCGAGCAACTCCGGCGTCGGGTTCGGGTCGGCGAGGACGCGCCGGATCGTCGCCGCGTCGCCTTCCCTCAATGCGAAGATGACAGGCAGCGTCACGGTGCCTTCGACGAGGTCCGTGCCTATGCCCTTGCCCATGAGACCGGGCTTGCCGACGAGGTCCATTATGTCGTCGGACATCTGGAAGGCTATCCCGAGAGCCTGGCCGTAGGTCGCGAGCGCGTCTATCTGCACGAGCGAGAGCCCGCCCAGGGTGCCGCCGGCCACGCAAGCCGCCTGGAAGAGCCCTGCGGTCTTCTTCCTTATGTGCTCCAGATACGCCTCGACCTCGACCGTAGCCCCGTTCGCGCGGTACTGTTCCAACTCTCCCGCAGCAAGCCCCACCGAGGCCTCGGCGAACGCGCGGACCAGTCTGGGGTCACCGATCCTAGCCAGCTCCGAGAACGCTTCGGCGAAGAGGTAGTCACCTGTGGCCGCTGCGATCTCACGCCCGTACCCTGCGACGGTGGTCGGCACGCCGCGCCTACTTTCAGCCCTGTCCACAATGTCGTCGTGGATCAGGGTGGCGGTGTGGAGGACTTCGATCGCCGTCGCGGCCCCGAGCAGGTCCTCCCGCTCAGGCTCCCCCATCTGCGCACTGAGTACAAGGAGCAGCGGCCTGAGACGTTTCCCTCCCGACGTCACGGACTCCAGCGCGGGCTCGACCAGCTCCGCGGGCGCGCGCTCGGCCACGCCGGCGAGAAGACCCTCGACCTCGTCGATGATCTCGAAGGCGCCCTCGGGCAGCGCGGAATGGAGCTTGCTAACCTCCGTGGTTTCGCCTGATCCCGCGATGGAGGGTGATGATGCCGCCCGCGAGCCGCTTCCATGTAACGTCTTGTAATCCATTACGCCCTATTATGTCAGCTAATTCGCCGGGCGCCACGAACTCTTTCACGGATTCGGGAAGATATGAATACGCTGAAGCGTCTCCCGAGATTAAACCACCCAATCTTGGAACGATCTTATCGAACCACAATCCGTAGAACATGGAAGAGACTT
>DASSJP010000521.1:0-7682 GCA_035691165.1 Rubrobacter sp. | reverse complement strand
GCAAGATTGGCTATCGGCGGGTGAGGGTAAAAGAATGATCACGGGGGTCGGGTTGTTCTTGTATCGGTGCCCAGTCGAAAAACAAGCGTCCGGCCCCTTACCCATGTGAATGCCTCTCTCGCTAACCTTGCCTCATCACCCCCTTCTTACTCTCCCTTCCCCAAAGAAGAACCGGCCGCCAAGGATCAAAAATCCATCGAGTAGCCGGTTGCACCATTGGCTCCATTCGCTCCAGGTGCCCATGTGCGGAGCGAAGCTCTGAGCCGCTACGTAGCAGACGCTTCTTTTTGGTTACCATACTACTCGGCAGGGCCACGAAGGTTTTGTATTTCTGGATACTTTGTGCTTTGCGTACAAGACATGATTCCGCTCCCATCACACGGTCGCTGGGGAACTCCCAGATCTGGCTTTTGAGGGCTGGCAGATACTGCTGTGATGTTGATCTCTCGACCCGCCTTTCTGTCTTCATGCCTCCCCAAATAAAAACCGGCCACCTCTTCAGCGAGGTAGCCGGTTGCGCCACTGGCTCCACCCGCTCTGGGCGCCCAAGAGTTCTGGACGGGTTTCTCAGCCTCTACCGTATATAGCCAGCTGGATTGCCGGTTTTGTGGTGGCCTTGCAATGGGAACTTTAGGATGTGAAAGGCGTCCGTACATCTGCCGTTCGGCATATTTTGTGGTCTGCTTGTATGCTGTGTGGCATACGGCAAATGTACTAGTAGCCCGCGACGGACCGGAACCATCAATCGCGGCTGCGACCGGGTGCTTCTGACTGTCGCCGATCCTGTTGGCACGTGTATTTGCAGGGAGAAGCGGGTACCAAGCTATCGGATAATACTCGCGGGGGAAAGGAGATCGTCGCTATGCATGACGGCGCCAGTTCGAATACCGAGACCGTTTTCACCATGGAGGCCACACCGCTGAAGTACGGGCCAGGTGCCTCGGAAGAGGCCGGCTGGGAGTTGAAGCGCATGGGCGTGGGGCGGGTGATGCTCGTCTCGGACCCTGGCGTCGTGAAGGCGAACATAACGGGCCGCATAGTCGAGTTGATCGAAGCCGAGGGCATAGAGGTCGAGGTGTGGGACCGCTCGCGCGTCGAGCCGACGGATGAGTCTTTCCAGGCTGCGGCTGATTTTGCCGTCGAGGGCGACTTCGACGGGTTCGTCGCTGTCGGCGGCGGGTCGAGCATCGACACGGCCAAGGTCTCCGACCTCATCGCAACCCACGGAGGGGAGATCATCGACTACGTCAACCCGCCGGTCGGTGGTGGCAAAAAGCCGCCGGGTCCTCTGAAGCCGCTACTCGCCATCCCGACGACGGCTGGCACTGGCGCCGAGGCGACGACGGTCGCGATCCTGGACATCCCCGAACAGAGGGTGAAATCTGGCATCTCACATCAATATCTACGTCCCGACCGCGGAGTCGTAGATCCCCTGCTCACGATGACCATGCCGCCCGAAGTCACCTCCTCCTGCGGCCTCGACGTTGTCTGCCACGCCGCCGAGTCCTACATCTCCAAACCCTACAACGCCCGTCCGAAGCCGGAGAGCCCGGACGACAGGCCGCCTTACCAGGGGGCGAACCCGATAGCGGATATGTGGAGCGCGAAGGCGCTGGAGTACGGCGGCAAGTACCTGCGGCGCGCCGTCGAGAACGGCGAGGACGTAGAGGCGCGCGGGGCGATGATGCTCGGGGCCTCTCTCGCGGGCATCGGCTTCGGCTCCGCCGGAGTTCACATCCCGCACGCATGCGCCTATCCCATAGCCGGCCTCAAGCACGAGTGGCAGCCGCCAGGGTATCCGGATGACCATCCTTTCGTGCCGCACGGCTGGTCGGTCATCGTCACCGCCCCGGCAGCCTTCAGGTTCACCTACGACGCGATGCCGGAGCGGCACAGGGAAGTAGCCGGGTTGCTCTCCGGCGAGGAGATAGAGAAGCCCGACGAGAACACGCTGCCTGACATCATCATCCAGTTGATGAAAGACGTGGGAGCACCGAAAGGCGTACGCGAGCTCGGCTACGGCGAAGACGACATAGAAGACCTCGTCGATGGTGCGATGAAGCAGCAGCGCCTGCTCGTAGGGGCCCCGAAGGAGGTGTCGGAGGAGGATCTGGCGCGTATCCTGCGCGAGTCGATGGAGAACTGGTAGCGTAGCGTTGCCCGCTCGGGCAAAATACCCCTCGTTGTTCGTGTTACGAAGGAGGGCGGGGATGAGGCGAGCAGTTTCTGTGTCGGGGGCGGCCTTCGCCCTGTTTTGCATCGTCCTGATCCTATATGTACTCCCAGCCAGCGCGCAGGATGATGGCATCCCCCCTGGCACGCCCGCGAACGGCGTGGACACCAGCAATACGAATGCTCCGCCCGACGTGATCCTGGTCGCCGCCGACGATTGCACAGTCTCGCGCGGTGCATCCATAACCCTCGAAGACGGCGACGGAACGCAGGCTACGTTCACCGACGGGGCGAAAGGGATTACGATCACGGACCAGAACGGGCGTCCGAAGATAGAGGGACCCCCCGGTGATTTCGTTGGGGATGATTCCCACGTGACCTTTCCGTCGGACGATACATCTTTCGACACGGACGGTGACTACTCGGTCGTGTCCTCGACGGGTATCACGGGTTGCAGGGGAGGGAGTACAACACAGGATGGCACAACTCCCGGGCAAAACCAGTACGCACCCGGCCCGGACTCAGAGTGCCCGGGTGCGCAGGTGGTCAGCACAACTACGGGGACAGGACCGAAGCAAAGTCCGCCTTTCAGAATTTCAGGGGAGCGTTTCCGGGTTACCATAGTCAATGAGGCGACTTCCCAAGATCCTAGCCTTTCTGGGGTGAGCGTGTTCGTCAACGAAGCGAACGGCAATCCAGTGACCACCTTCTCGCAGGAGGGACCGGGGACCGATTCTTCCATCATCAATGCTGGACCGGGTGACTTCTTCATTGAAACTAACCCTGCTAACGCCTCCTACACTATAGTCGTCGAGGATTGCGTGGACACTCAGGGTAATCCGCCAGCGAACTCCGGAGGTGATGTCAACAATCCAAAAGGGATGGTACCTGGCACGGAGAGCCCCAAAGTGCCTTTCACCGGCGGTCCTCCTTACGTAGCCGTGGGCGCCCTGGTGCTCCTGTCTGTGGCTTTGCTCGCGGGGGGTGTCATCCTGAGACCGTAGTGTCTGCTCCGCCCCGCGCTACCTTGGCCTCATGCCGAAGCGGGAACGAGCCAACCGGCAAGGGCGGAAAACTGAAGCCTCTTGCCGGAAGTCTGAAACCTGGAAAAGGAGAAACGATGTCCGACGAATTGCGATTGTATTTCTTCGAGTGTGGCAGCCTGAAGACTCAGGTGCAGTTCATCAAGATGAACCAGGGACTCGGGGACCCGTACGAGATCCCTGTCCCCTTCTACCTCATAACCCACCCACGCGGCAACGTGCTCTACGACGGTGGCAACGCCCTCGAAGTAGCCCAGGACGCCCGCGGCCACTGGGACGCCGTCGTTGACGCCTACGATCCTGTGATGAGCGAGGACGACTTCGTCGTCAACCAGTTGCAGCGGATGGACATAGATCCTGCTTCCATCCGCTACGTCATACAGTCTCATTTGCACCTCGACCATTCCGGGGCAATAGGGCACTTCCCGAACGCCGACTACATCGTGCAGCGCAGGGAGCTGGAGTACGCGTACACGCCCGACTGGTTCCAGAAACCAGCCTACATCCGCAAAGATTTTGACAGGGACGTGAGGTGGGTGTATCTCGACGGCGAGCACGACGACGGCTTCGACGTTTATGGAGACGGCGTGATCAAGATACTCTTCACGCCAGGCCACGCGCCGGGCCACCAGTCGGTCCTCGTCGACCTTCCCGGCGATGGGAAGATGATGCTCACGGCGGACGCTTGCTACACGATGGACCATTACAACGAGACGGCCTTGCCGGGTTTGATCCACTCCGCCGCTGAAGTCGCCGAATCGACCCGAAAGTTGCGTCATGTAATCGAGGCCCACGGTGCCACCCTGGTTACAGGCCACGATCCGGAGGAGTGGCCGAAGTTCAAGAAGGCCCCGGAATACTACGCCTGATGCACACCGCTACGCACCAGGGCTGGCCCGGTAGCGTCGCCGTCATCGGAGCAGGCACGATGGGGTTGGGCGTGGCCGAGTGCTTCACCGTAGCCCGTATTGAAGTGTTCCTCACCGACGCGACGCCCGAGCTGACCAAGGAGGCGAAGAGGCGGCTGGTACAGCGGGCACGCGGACACGCCGAGGCTGGACTTCTGGCGGAGGAGGCGGTTGGAAGGGTCGAGGCTGTAGAGACTGCGGACGATGTGGCCGGAGCCGTTCGGGACGTTGACCTCGTCTTCGAGGCTGTACCTGAAGACATCGGGCTGAAAGAGGAGATCCTTGGCTCCTGCTCGGAGGCCGCGCCGCAGGATGCAATAATAGTTTCGAATACTTCCTCGTTGCCGATAAACGATCTCTCGGAATTCGTCGGAAGGCCTGAGCGCTTCTGCGGTATGCACTGGTTCAACCCGCCCGAGTGGACGCCCGGCGTCGAGGTGATACCTGCAGCAACGACCGATACCGAGGTCGTCGGGCGGCTGGTCGAGTTTCTGCGCTCTATCGGGAAGCGTCCGGCTGTCGTCGGTGACGGGCCTGGCTTCGTCGCCAACCGCATCCAGAACGCTCTGTTTCTTGAGGCTGTCAGGTGCGTCGAGGAGGGGCTCGCGTCTCCGCAGGAGGTGGACGAGGTGGTCAGGAGTTGCTTCGGCTTCCGGCTGCCTTTCTTCGGTCCGTTCCAGATCTCCGACATGGCCGGACTGGACGTGTACGAGAAGGTGCTCGACGTCCTGCGAGACGGCCTCGGCGAGCGCTTCGAAGCCCCCGAGTCGCTGCGAAAGCTCGTCGAGCGGGGACGCACCGGCACGAAGAGCGGGGCCGGGTTCCTCGAATACACGGACGAGGAGCGTGAGCGGTTGCTCCTCGAACGCGACAGGCGCTACGCGGCTCTGAACGAGCTCTTGAAGGAGCTGCCGCCTGTCAGCGCGGGATCGGAGGACAGTTCGTGATAGACGCGAGCGTACTCGTAGTCGGTGCCGGCGCTATCGGGGGTGTGACTGCCGCGAAGATGACGGGCGGGGTGCGGCGCGTCACCGTACTCGATGCAAACCGCGAGCACGTCGAGAGGATGCGGGACCCCGGTCTCTTGCTCGATGATGTGGGCGAGGAGAAGCGCGTGCAACTCGACGCCCGTGCGGATTCCGCCGAAATCGAAGACCCCTTCGATTTCGCCCTCGTAACCCTGAAGGCACCATACCTCGAAGCCGCTCTGGGCCCTCTCGTCGAACGTGGTCTGACACAGACGTTCGTCTCTTTGGGCAACGGGCTCGTGCAGGACCGCATAGCCGCGATCGTCGGAAACGACAATCTTGTCGTCGGGACTGTGGAGTGGGGGGCGACGAACCTGGGAGCGGGCCATCTTGCACAGACGACGCGGGCGCCGTTCGTGATCGGGGAGCCCGATGGCGAGACGAGGGAGCGGACACGTCTGTTGGCTAATATTCTCGAAACGGTGGCCGACGTGCGTATCACGGAGAACATCAGTGGCCAGGTGTGGTCAAAGCTACTCGTCAATAGCGCCTTCTCCGGCCTCGGCGCCGTATCCGGACTGCTCTACCGCGAGGTAGTCGCCGACCCAGACGGCAGGGAGGCGGCGCTCGCCGTCTGGCGCGAGGGCTACGACGTCGGGATGGCGCAGGGGATCACACTGGACGAAGTACTAGGCGTCCCCGCCGAGTCGCTCGTGGTACGTGGCCAGGAAGACCGCCAGAGGGCCGACGAAGCCCTTGAAGTGGCGATAGGCCACGCGGGGGCGACGAAGGCTTCGATGCTCCAGGACCTCGAACGTGGCGCGAAGACCGAGGTCGACGTCATCAACGGTGGCGTTGTCGAGCGGGGACGGGAATACGGTGTCGAGACCCCGCTTAATGCGCACGTCGTCGAACTTATGCATGCGATGGAGCGGGGCGAACGGGGTCCCGGGCCTGACGTCTTCGAGGAGTTGCGTATCCTGGCCGGTTAGCCTGTCTCGGCGGCGATGATGGCTTCAGCAACCTCGGTAAGGTCCGCCCCGAACACATCGGGACGTTCGACGAGCGGGTCGAAGGGTTGCCTGGCGACGAAGGCCGCTGCGCATCCGGCGCGTAAAGCTCCTGCCACATCCCAGGCGTGGGCAGCAACGAGGCGCATCTCGCGCTCGGGGATGCCGAGAGACCGCGCAGCCATCCTGTAAGGGGCTGCGGAGGGCTTCAGGCGCTTTGAGGTGTCGGCTGAGAGGATCTGCTCGAACCTGTCGGTGAGCCCCGCGTTCTCTATCTGGGCCTCGGCGACTTCCTGCGTCGAGTTGGTCAGAGTGGCGAGACGGAAACCCGCTTCGCGCAGCCTGTCCAGGCTATCAGGCACTTCGGGGTGCGGCGGCAGGGTGCGCAGTCCGCCCAGGATCTCCTGTCTATCTTCGTCGGAGATCTCCACTCCCTGCCGCTCTTCGGTCATTCGTAGGACGGCGGTGGCGGCTTCGCCAAACGTTGTGTAGGCGTCCGTTATAGTGGCTACGAATGCTGATTGGATCATCTGGTTGAACCAAAGCTTCCGCACCGAAGCGTCGCCGAAAGCCCGCTCGAAGAGAGGGTCGAGGGCGGCGAGGTCGAGCAGGGTCTCGTTCACGTCGAAGACGCAGACTCTCATCACAGTGTTCCTTTCGCTAGAACGCTACGGCGGCGCGGCCCTTGAGGCCGAACGCCTCGCGCGCCTCGTCAGGGGTGGCTGGCTCGCGGTCGAACATCGCCCCGAGGGCCACAGCCTTCTCGACGAGCTCTGCGTTCGACTCCGCGCGTTTTTCGCGGCTGACTCGGAGGTTGTCTTCGAGGCCCACCCTGACGTGGCCGCCGAGCATCAGGCACATCGCGGCGAGATGGTATTCGGCGGGGTAGCCTACGCCAGCCGCCGACCACGTGTAGTCATCGCTGAAAAGCTCCGTCGCCGTGCGGCGCATGTGCATCAACTGCTCGATGGTGGCGGCGTTAGCGCCCATCACACCGAGTACGAACTGGATGTGGATCGGGGTGTCGAGTAAGCCTTTGCCGAGCAGGTACTTTATGTTGTAGAGGTGCCCCACGTCGTAGGCTTCCAGCTCTGGTTTCGCGCCGGCCTCGCGGAACATGCCGCAGACCCTCTCCATGTCGGCGAAGGTGTTGCGGAAGATGTAGTCGCGGGTGTCTTCGAGGTAGTCTATCTCCCACTCTTCGAAGTCTCCGCCCCGCTCTGCGATGGGGAAGAGGCCGAAGTTGAAGCTGCCCGTGTTAAAGGTCGCCATCTCGGGCTCCAGCTCGGGCAGTACGGCTGCCCTTTCTTCCAGCGTCATCCCCTTCCCGCCGCCTGTTGTGGGCTGCACGATCACGTCGCACCGATCCTTGATCCCCGAGACGACCTCGCGGAAGAGCTCGATGTCCGAGCTTGGTTTGCCGGTCTCGGGCTCGCGGACGTGGAGGTGGACGATCGTCGCGCCAGCCTCGTGCGCCTCCACGGCTGAGTCTACGATCTCCTCGGGCGTTATGGGTATGGCCTCGCTCTGCCCTGGCACCGTCATCCCGCCCGTTATGGCCGCGCTGAGAATGAATTTCTG
>DASSJP010000520.1:0-2217 GCA_035691165.1 Rubrobacter sp. | reverse complement strand
CTCGGGCCACGAGAGCCCGAGCCGCCCCAGCGCCGCGGGCCGGCTCGCCGTCAACAAGAGGTCTATCCGTCCCAGATGATCGTCCAGGGAGGCCCGATCCTCCGGATCCTTCAGATCCAACCTCAGCACTTCCTGCCCACTGCACAGATCCTTGTAGTAGCCGGGACACATCTCGGCCAGAGGATCCCCGCCAGGCGGCTCGACCTTGATTACCGAAGCCCCCATGACGCCAAGCCTCGACGCCGCCACGGGACCGGGCAGGTTCACGGCCAGCGTGAGAACCCTCAAGTCCCCGAGCGGCATACGCACACCTTCCCGTTCCGCATCGCCGGTCCTCATGCGGACGCGCCGTGGTGAGCGATATTGCGCCGCGGTCCGGTTCTCTTCCGGCTTTCGCGGAAGGGCGTCTTCGCGAGGCGGTCGCCGGACGCCCCTTGCATGCCAGGCACGCGTCCGGCAGACGTATTCAAGGAGACTATCATTCCCCTCTTCGGCAGCAGTACCTCCCAGGCCGCGGGCCGCTCTCGTAGGCGGAAGGTCCCACCACAGTCTATTGCCCCCCCGGAACCGGCGCCACCGACCCGGCAAGTTCTCTAGCCGGCTAAACGATTGATCCAGGCATGGGCACGGACCACAAGGCGATCTTCAATCGCGGTGTCCTGGCAGGTACCGAAAGGCTTGCGGTGGGTTTGCCCGGAAACGAGCGTGGCACCTGGCTGCCGGACCTGGATTCGAACCAGGACTAAGTGATTCAGAGTCACTCGTGCTGCCGTTACACCATCCGGCAATGTAACGGCGGATATTGTAACGCTTTACGGGGCCTCCGTCGAGGTCTGTCCCGAGGTTTCGGCGACGCCGCCGGCCTCGATGGCGCGTAGGATCTGGATCCTCTCTTCTATGGGCGGGTGGGTGGAGAAGAGGCCCTTGGAGCGTTTCTCGAACTTCTTGATGGGGTTGACGATGTAGAGGTGGGCCGTCGCGCGGTTGGCAGCTTCGAGGACCTCGTTGTCGCCACTAATCTTCTGCAGCGCGTCCGCGAGGCCCTTGGGGTTGCGGGTGAGCCTGACGGCCGTCGCGTCGGCCAGGAACTCGCGCTGGCGGCTTATGGAGAGCTGCAGGAGCCGGGCGAAGAGCGGCGCGAGTATGGCGAGGACGATGGCGACGAGCATCATGATGAGCTGCAACTGGTTGCCGCCGTCTCCACCGCGGCGCCCTCCCCTGCCGCCGCCGAACCAGAGGCCGCGCAGGAAGAAATCGGAGATTAGTACCGTGGTGCCGACCAGGATGCCGACGAGCATGGAGTAGCGGATGTCGAAGTTGGCGACGTGGGACATCTCGTGCGCGATGACGCCCTGCAACTCGTCGCGGTCGAGCTTTTCGAGGAGACCGCTGGTGACGGCGACCGTGGCATGCTCGGGGTCGCGGCCCGTGGCGAAGGCGTTGGGGGCGGAGTCGTCGACTATGTAGATCTTGGGCATCGGGAGGCCAGCGGCTATCGACATCTCCTCGACCACGTTGAAAAGGACGGGGGCGTCGTCGTGAGTGATCTCCCTGGCCCTCGAAGCGGCCAGGACCATCTTGTCGCCCCCGTAGTAGCTGATGAGGCCGGCGAAGACCCCGATAACCAGGGCGAAGGCGAGGCCGGCGAGGGCCTTGAGGGGATCACCGAGCCAGGCCCATCCTATGATATAGCCGAAGACGGTGATGAACGCCAGGAAGGCGGCTATGAGCAGCAGGCTGTTGCGCCTGTTGCGGGCGATGCGCTCCCTGAAGGTGCCTGAGTCCCTGCCGTCCATCTGCCTAGTCGTAGGAGACCGTCACGGACTCGCGCTCGGGTCCCTGGGCCTCGAAGTACTCCCTCTCCGTAAAGCCCATGGTACGGGCGAAGATCACGGCAGGGAAGCTCTGAATTTTCGTGTTGAAGGACTGGACGGAGTCGTTGTAGTGCTGCCTGGAGAAGGAGATCTTGTTCTCCGTCGAGGAGAGTTCCTCCTGGAAGTCGATCAGAACCGTGTTCGAGCGCAACTCCGGGTAGTTCTCGGCAACGGCGAACAGGTTCCCGATAGCACCGGAGAGCCGCGCCTCGGACTGGGCCTGCTCACCGGGAGAGTGGGGCTGCATGGCCTGGGAGCGGGCCTGCGTGATCTGCGTAAGCACGTCCTGCTCCTGGCGGAAGTACTTCTTCACGCCTTCGAGGAGGTTCGGGATCAGGTCGTA
>DASSJP010000519.1:0-2934 GCA_035691165.1 Rubrobacter sp. | reverse complement strand
AGCACGCGCAGGTAGTATCCCGAATAACCCTTCTGCCCCACCCACTTCGTCAGCAGCCTCTCCCCGTTCTTGCCAGCCAGCTTGCTGCAAGGCGTCCGTGGCTGGCTGACCTGTACCATCGCTTCCCCGACCATGAACACGTCGCCTATGCAAACCTCCGTCTCGACGGCGCCCGAGATCGTCAGGTTCTCGGAGAAAGCCCCACATTCCAGCCGGCGGCCGAACACCCTCTCCCAGTGCACGTAGTGGTCGAAGGGGTAGACGCACACGGCCTTCTCCGGCCCACCGTGGTTCACCAGGTCGGCCTGTCCATCGCCGTCGAATCCTTCGAAACGAAGCAGGGCACCCGGGACCGGCCTTTTGGCTCCGCCTGTTCTCACCATTTCTCTCCCGTAGCGCTGCGTCGATGGTAGGGCTACGTTCAACGAAACGACCTTCACCGCCGTCCTGGTCCTTTCGGGATAGCTTGCCGTCACAGGGTAGGGTACAACCGGAGACCTTGCCAGCATCAACGGCTACACGTAGGGTACCCTGGCGGTGCCGCACTCCTCGGCCAGGCGCTCGCGCAGGGCGTTCTTCGCCGGCAGTAGAACGGAGCCTTCGTCCCCCGCCCCCACCACCATCGAGCCATCACGACCCTTCCAGTGACGATGCACCGTATAGGCTGCGAGCGTTCCCTCAACGAGGCTCACCGTCCTGTCCAGTTCGGCGTGCGACATCGAGGCGGAGACGTCGAGCTTGGAGACGTCCACGTTCTCAGGCGCGGAGATGTCCGCGGAGAGGTTGCCTGTCCTGAGCCTCAGCCCGGGCGTATCCCAGAGGACTTCGATCGCGACCCTGAGCGCGGCGGCCCTCGACTCCTTGTTGCCCTTGCGGAACTTGGGGTCATCCATCGCGCGGAGCCGCTGCGCGAGGTCGCCGTTGTCCGCTGCGCCCGAGCGTTCCAGGGAGAGGACCTTCAGCGTCGCTGCGGCGTCCACCTCGACTACCACGCTCTGGCCCCTCTCCTTAGGGAAGGGATAGTCCGTGTACTCGACGCCGACCTTCTCAAGCTCGGCGAGCAGTTCCTCCGAGTAAGGCTCGCCGCCGAACATCCTGCGGCTCGCCGAGTAAGCAGGGAGGGCGACCTTGGAGAGGATGCGTTCGATCTTGCGCGTCCCCCTCTCGTTCGGAATCGCAAGCGGCGCGTCGACGCCTACAACGATACCCCGCCGCTCCGCGCTGTAGCCTTCTATCGCCGCTGCTATATCCTCAGCACTCGCCGCGAACGAGTTGGCGATGATGCCCCCCCGCTCGTCCAACACCACCAGGCACGATACCTTCTCCCGAGCCTCGCCCGGTCTCCACGCCAGGGCGCACCCTACAAACCTCAACTTCCCTCCTTACCAGCGCCGGCAACGATCCGCGAGATCTTCTCGCAAACCTCCCGGCACACCGTCTCGTCCATGTGCTCGACCATCACCCGCACGACCGGCTCCGTCCCGCTCGGCCTTAGAAGGACGCGCCCCTGTTCTCCGAGCCTCAACTCAGCCTCCGAGACGGCCCGCTCGACCGCCTCCGAAGAAGCGACGGCCTTCGCCGCTCCCGGCTCCTCGACCCTCACGTTGATGAGCGTCTGCGGGTAAACTTCCATCACCCCTGCCAGCTCGGAGAGCGGCCTTCCGGTGCGCACCATCACGTCAAGGAGCGCGAGCGCAGTAACGATGCCGTCCCCCGTAGTCGTGTGCTCGGAGAGGATCACATGCCCAGACTGCTCCCCGCCCAGAGACGCCCCCGTACGACCCATGGCCTCAGCGACGTGCCTGTCCCCCACGCTCGTTACCTCATAGGGGATCTGCATCTTCTCCATCGCCTTGAAGAAACCGAGGTTGCTCATAACGGTTACGACGACCCCGCCGGTCAGCACTCCGCGCTCCTTTTTGTCGCGGGCGAGGATGGCGATGATCCTATCCCCGTCAACGACGTTCCCCTTCTCGTCAACGGCGAGCACCCTGTCAGCGTCCCCGTCGAAGGCGAACGCAACGTCGTGCCCGGAAGCGTCCAGCTGCTCGACGTGCGTCGAGCCGCAGCCCTCGTTGATGTTCGTGCCTGTGGGCTCCGTCCCTGTAAGCGTAAGTTGCGCGCCGATCTCTCCGAACACGAGAGGCGCCACGTCATACGCCGCCCCGTTGGCGCAGTCAAGTAATACCTTCATGCCTTCAGCCTGTGGACGCATCCGCTCGAGCACGCTCTCCGCGTACAATCTCACGGCGTCGTCGAGCACCTCGACGGTGCCGACCTCATCTCCGGTCGGGCGTGCGATGTCCTCTGTCAGCAGGTCTTCGATCTCTCGTTCCTTCCCTGGAGATAGCTTGCGGCCTTCTCCGGAGAAGAACTTGATACCGTTGTCAGGGTAGGGATTGTGCGAGGCGCTGACGACGCCAGCTGCCGTAGCCCCCAGACGCGGCGCGAGGGCGGCGACGCCGGGCGTTGGAAGGATACCGAGGTCAACGACGTTCGCGCCGCCGCTCGCGGCGCCTGCGGAGAGGGCGCGCGCGAGCATATCTCCGGAGAGACGCGTATCACGTCCCATGAGGATCCTGCCTCCGAAAATACGCGAGGCGGCGAGCCCGAGGCTCAGGGCATCCTCGGGCAAGAGTCCCCTGTTGGCTACCCCACGCACCCCGTCTGTCCCGAAAGCCAAGGTTCTCTTCAATTAACTTCCCCTTCTCAGGATACGACGGGCGAATGCCATGTGGAGTCGGGGCTCGCTCTCCCGCATCGCGTCTAGATCTGCTCCTCCGGACTTATACAGGTCCATTTCTCCAGCGAAACCGTCTCAAGGTAGAACGGGCCCCTTCCGCCGCGCGAAAGGAGCCCGACGTGAAAATCCGCTCTTCTGCTCTAACGCTTGGAGAACTGCGGGCGCTTGCGGGCCTTCTTGAGGCCGTACTT
>DASSJP010000518.1:0-2028 GCA_035691165.1 Rubrobacter sp. | reverse complement strand
TCTGCTCTCAGAGCCAACTCAAGGCAGGCGCATCCGAGCCTTGGAGCCCAAGTTGTGCCTCTTGCAGCGAGCTTTCGCCGAGGAGCTCTCGGAGCCTTCGGTCGTCTACCACGTCCTGGACGCGACCCTCATCCCAGCGATCGTCAGGGTGAGGGCTTCTCGCAAGGGGCTTTTCGCTGGTCAGGCATCCTTCGGGCGCAGCGCCTCCAAGACCGAGTGGGTTTATGGCTTCAAGGTTGCTCTGGTGGTGGACCCATGCGGGGTGGTTACGACCTTCTTCTTGGCTCCGGCGGCCTCCGACGAGAGGCCCATAGGAGAAGCTCTCGTGGCCTCCGATCAACACGAAGCCTCCCTGGCCGACCAGGGCTTCACGGGGGTCGAGTGGGAAAGACGCTGGATGGAGGTTTACGGAGCGCTCGTTGCGGCCACCCCGAAGGACAACTCCAGAAGGGCGTGGCCTGAGGCCGATCGGCGCTGGGCCTCTGGCAAGCGCCAGATCATCGAAGGGGTGATCTACCAACTCAAGGACTTCTTCTCTCTGGAGCGCCACCGGGCGAAGAACTTGAGCGGGCTGCTGGCTCGCCTGGCGGCCAAGGTCGCGGCCTACACCTGCGCTCAACGAATCAACGACTCCCTTGGTCACCTGGTGGACCTCCTGATATAGCTCATTGCACATCAGTCGTCTAAGTAGACGAGGTGCACCGTACGGTACTCACCGCGAAGAGAGTGCCGAAAAACGCCTCGAGGATGAGGGAGATTAGGCCAATAGGTTCGAAGAAGGCCTCCTGGGCGAGCCCGGGAGCCCGAGCGTGCGGCTGAGGAGTTAAGACGAAGGTGCAGTCGGCGGCCAGGATGCCCAGCCCCAATCCGCTTATCGGTAGATACCGCAGGCAGAAGGGCCGGCTACCAGACGTTGGCGAGGTACAGCATCCCCAGGTAAGGTGCGATTTTGAAATAGTCGGAGGCCTCACGAGACGAACCAAGCCGACCACCGCGATCAGCATGATTTCGGTCCGCGCCGCGTTCCTCGATGCACCAACGTCCTTCTCTTACCTCCCAACCGGGCGTTTCCTACGGTATAGGATGCCCACAACGATCGCTTGCGCGTCAGTGCCGCGTCACGGCATCCGTCCTACTATCGGCCCGGAAGTTTGTTCCGTAAGCTCGCTGGACCCGGACACCTTCTCCCGGCGCTTGCCTGGAGTCGCCGGAGCAAGGAGACGGCGGAGCGAGGTGGCGCCGACGGCGGCCAGTGCACCGGTGTACAGGGTGATGGCCCACACTGAGCCCGTGTCGCTGCCTGCGAGTAGCCCGTGAATGACGCTGAGCCCGAAGGTGATGTAGGCCAGTGCGTGCACGATACGCCAGCCGGGCAAGAGCCTCCGAAGAGCGCCGCTTGCGGCCGTAAGAAGGAGGGTTACCATCGCCAGGAAGCCGAGCGTTACCGCCAGGGGACGGTAGCTCGAAGTCCAGGGGGCAGCGAGTAGCTGGAGCCAGCTAAATTGCACAAATGAGTCCATCCACAGGGCTGTAAGGTGCACAACGAGGGCGAGTACCGCCGTGATGCCAAGGGCGCGATGCAAAGCGTAGACGCGGGCTGGCAGTCCACCGACAGGGAGCCGAACGGGCCGGCGGACGCCGAGCAGCACCGCGCCGGTTGCCGCAAGGAAGGCGACGAAGCCCGCCGAGCGGGCCACGGCCCAGGTGAGGCTGCCTCCCGCTACCAACGCACCCCCGCCTACGACGACGAGGAAGGCGAGGATGCGCGGTATGAGCCCCGCAAAGAGCGCGAACAAGCCTAAGATAAGGATCATCTTCCAGGCCCGAGGTCTCCATCCTGCACCGGCGATGCCGCCGAAGAGGACGATGCCTACGAGCGTCGCGAGATCGAGGAGGGCTGTAGTATGCCCCAGTGCCGCGAGGGCGAGGCCTAACGTACCGAGGCCGGCGACGGCCCAACCCTGAACAGATTCCTCCCCGCGGAGGGTGAAGGCGGCGGTGATCGTAGCCGCCCCGCCCAGCGCGAGC
>DASSJP010000517.1:0-8638 GCA_035691165.1 Rubrobacter sp. | reverse complement strand
TGCCCCTGGGCGGCGGATTGTTGAAACCGGCCACGCCACTCGTCTCCGAGGGCGATGAGGTTGAGTACGAGCAGAAGATAGGAGAGCCCGTCGATGAGGGCTTTTCCGTAGGCGTCTGGGCGAGCATGGGGGGTGAGATCTCCTCCATCGAGAACGGCATCGTCGCCATCTCTGGCGGCGCGATACCCCAGGAAGAGGCCGCCGCCGAAGCCGAACCGACCATGGCAGGCGGCGAGTCACCTCGTGGAGAGGCCGAGCCTTTTCAGGAGGCCGATTCAAGCAGGTAAGGGGAGGGTACGCCGGGCGTAGCGTACCGCTCTATCTCATCTTTCTGAAACGGTTAACAGTCTGAGAAGAACTGGAAGAGCGTCGCAGCGACCTCTCGTGGGCTGTCTTCCATCGCGAAATGACCTGTCTCGGGTAGAAGCACGAGGCCGGAGTCGGGGATAGTCTGCTGCACACGTTCGGCGAAAGAGGGATCCAACCAGGCGTCGTGCTCGCCCCAGACGATCCTTACGGGAACCTCGATGGACGGGAGTAGAGGTTCGAACTGCGCTGTGTCGTCCTCATCGAGCTGGGAATCCTTGTGGAGGTAGATCTTCTGTCCGAACGCACCCTTCCACTGGTCGAGGTACGTCGCGAACGCAGCTTCGTCCATCGGCCTGTGCGTCGCCGTGCGCAGGTGAGAGGCGACGATGGCCTCGAAGACCCGGGCAGGCATCGTTTCGTAGACGTCGAGGTGCGCTATCACGTGCCTGGTCGTCGGGGTGATCCACGGCCTTAGGACGACGCCGTCGATCAAAGCCATGCACCCGAAAGGGACTCCTTCGATGAGGTGGGCGCGGAGCGCTATGCCTGCGCCGATATCGTGACCTGCGACATAAGGAGCATCGAGTCCCCAGACGTCTACCAGTTCGGCGAGTAATCGCGCCTGCGCTTTGATGGAGACGTCAAGCCCTTCCCTCCGCTCCGACTGGCCGAACCCGAGCAGGTCGAAGACGTATACGGTGAATCTATTGGCGAGCGTCATGGCGACTTCGCGCCATATGTACGAGCGGCTCGGGGTCCCGTGCACCAGGATCACGGGTGGCCCGTAGCCGAGGACGTCGTAGGCGATCTCGCCTCCCTGGAGCGTGACGCGCCTCCTGAGGTTCCAATTCACCAGACGGCCTTACCGTTGCGGCCTACGATCTGGATGAACTGGACGAGCATTCGACGGTAGGTTTCCAGGGTGGAGGTCACGACGTACTCGTTCGGGCCGTGGTGCCCCCCGCCGACGGGACCGAACTCGACGCCAGGCACACCTGCCCGCTGGAAGTAGACGACGTCGCTCGCTCCGTGGCGGCCCACGCCAACGGGGTTGCCGCGGAAATGGCGCGCGGCGACCTCGCGGAGCACCTTGACGTACGGGTTCCTGCGCGTCACGTAGGTAGGTTCGCGGAAGAACAGTACGTCGACATCGGCGGGCAGGTCCACCGAGCGAATCTGACGCACGATCTCCTTCGGCTCCTGGTTCGGGAGGTAGCGGATGTCGAGGTCGTAGGTGCATCGGTCGGGTACGCGGTTTAGGACATCGCCGCCGATGATGCGCGCCAGGTTCACGCTCGGGTAAGGGAACAATTCGCTGCGTTGTTTGGCGAAAGGCAGGTCAATGACCTTACGGTAGTGCTCGTATGCCATGAGCGCCGCGTTCTTGCCCAGCCAGGGCTGGGAGCCGTGGGCGCTCTTTCCGCGCAACGTCACACGAACGTCGAGCACGCCCTTCGCCTGCGTGCCAATGTGGAAATCCGTTGGCTCGCCCGTGATCACGAAGTCCCCAACGTGGCCGTTTCCGATCAGGACCTCAGCGCCTGTCTTCGCGCCGTGCTCCCCCTCCTCATCGGCGACGACGAGAAGCTCGACCGTTGCTTCGCAGCCAATAGCATGCAGATCCTCGATGGCGTACATCATCGCGGCGAGGGCACCCTTCATGTCGTAGACGCCGCGGCCGTAGAGCTCGTCTTCATCCTCGCGCGGCTCGAACTGCGACTCGTCGCCAGGCACCACGTCTACGTGGCCGTGCAGGAGTATTCTGGGATCGCCTGACCCGACCCGCACGACGAGCGAGGTCAGTTCTCCACGCGGCCCTGCGCCCGCATAACGAATCGTCTCGAGCCCACGCGCCCCGAACCATCCGTTGATAAAGTCCATCGCAGACTGCGCCGCGCCAGGCGTGTAAGACCTGTAGCGCACGAGCTGCCTGGTGAGCGCAAGGACCTCGGTGTTCTCAGTTATTACCGCCAGATCCCACTCCGTTCTCCTAGCTACCGGGCCCGGCCGTGGGCCGGAGCCCTCACTACTATATTAAACAGAACTTCTTCCGGCGAACGGAGCGAAGGTTTTTGGACAACCGTCCCCTTGATCAGATGCATTTCGTTCTCGTCGGCAGGAACCATCCGGAAGCACATCAGACTAGGACATAAACCCCGTCACGCCGGGTGCCGCGAGGTTGGCAGATGTTTGAATGTCACAGACCTCGCCATAGATGCGTCACACGTTTCTGTACCTGCCGCGGATGAAATCCCGGCCGCGGACATCGGCCCGTGGCATGCATCTGAACCTCTGGACTCTGGTCCGGGGGGAAGCGTCAGCGTCCGTCTTCTCGTTGCAGATCTAGTTGCCGTGTTCGTCTTTCCCCGTCGACGAACGGTTTACCGTGTAGATGCCGATGACGATCAGGAAGGTCCCGATCAACAGCGAAAGCGTTAGCCGTTCGTCGAGGAAGACCGCCCCAACCACTATGCTAACGAGGGGCACGAAGAAAACGTAGACCGCGACGCGGCTCGCCTCCCCCGTCCGCACGAGGCCTAACCAGATCAACCACGCCAGCGCTATCTCGACGAACGACACGTAGGAGAGGCTCGCGAGAAGCGTGGCCGTGGGGGACACCTCCGACCGGGATTCTGTGGCGAAGCCAAAAAGCGTCAGCACCACGCCCCCGATCACGAACGGTAGCGCCACCGCCCACACGGTCGAGACTCTCGCCTCGTACCGCTTGAAGAGGACCGTCCCCAGGGCCCAAGAGAGAGCAGAACCCGCCCCGAAAGCCACGCCCGCTGCAGATATGTTTCCGAAGATGCTCCCCGAGCTCACCGCCACGATGCCCGAGAAGCCCAGGATGAGGCCGACGATCTTGGTCAACGAGAGCGACTCGCCCAGGATCGTCCAGGCCAGCAGCCCGACCAGCATCGGCTGCAGGTACTCCAACACAGCCGCCGTCCCGGAGGGCAAATACAGGATCGCCAGGGTCTGAAGCCCGAAGAAGAAGACCACGTTGAACGCCGCCAGCAGCAGGAAGATCGGCCAGTCGCGCCTCAGGTGCGGGCTCCCCCCCCAAACGAAGGCCACGAGCAAGATCACCAGGCCACCCATCAGGGTCCTCAGGCCGGCGAAGATCATGGGCGGCGAGTATTCCAAACCGACCTTCACCACCGAAAAAGCCGACCCCCAGAACAGCACCAGCAAGGCGAAAGCCAGCACCGCGTAACGGCGCTTGCCGAAAAGCCGCAAAGTCACCCACCTGGCGCCGGGTCTCTCGCAGGCCTCACGGACGATCCCGGACTGCCGCCTCTACCAGGTCGGCGAAGAACGCGCGGGAGCGGTCGAGCACCCCCCCGTCGCCCTCCAGTGCGCTGGTGACGTAGGCGCCCTCCAGCACAATGAACAGACGCTCGGCCAATGTCGCGGGGTCCTCCGCACCGGCCTCGGCAGCGAGGTCCCGGATACGCTCCCGTACCCCGGCCTTGTGACGCACGATCACCCGTCGCGCCGGATGATCGGGGTCGGGGAACTCCGCGGCGCAGTTGACGAAGGCGCAACCCCGCATCTCCCTTGCCGTGAAGTACTCCCGGTAGGCGTCGCAGACGGCCATGAGCCCGACGCGCGAATCCTCATAACCCGAAAGTTTCTCCTCGAGGAACCCCCGCCAGCGCCGGTCGCTGTCTTCCAGGTACGCGGCCACGAGATCGTCCTTGGAAGGGAAGTGGGCGTAGAGTGTCATCTTCGTGACCCCGGCTCTCTCGGCCACCGCGCCGACCCCGGTGGCGCGGATGCCGTTCTCGTAGAAGAGCTCGCGGGCTGCGGCCAGCAACCTCCGCCGCGTCTTCGCCTTGTCCCTCGTCCGCACCGCTTCCTCGGTCATGGCTTAACTATACTGAACGGTATATATAGATACAAGGATGCTCTCCGGGTTGCGGAGTTCGCGGGGTGAACCTAAGGTCGGGTTACCCTCGGTCCTTGTGGTAGGGGAACGCGTCTCCGCTGCTAACCACGCGGGGACTCGCAAGTCGCGACCCGTAAGCGAGCGGACCTCTACTGCCCGCAGAAGATTTTCCGCCAGCGCAGGTACAGAAATATGCAAGGCATCTATGGCGAAATTTGGAACGTCAGACCGTGGGTGTGTAAGCTAGCGTCGCCGACCACGGCGGAAGCAGCATGAAGAATGGACAACCTACGCGCGGTCCTTCTGGCGGCGTTTCTGGGATTCACCTCCCTGATGCTGGTCTTTCTCGCCTTCTACGCCGGCAGTGCGGGGCTGGCCGCCGCGCCGGGATTCCTGGTTGGCTTCCTCACGGGGTTGCTCACGATCGCGACGATGGCGTTGCTGTACGTGACGGGGAGGGAGCTGGGCGGGCTTCGTCGGTAACTAGAGGGCGTCCAGGTAGGGGAAGAGCACCTCTTGCAGGGCCACCGGTCCCGGTGAGTGCCTGGGCGTGTACCCATCCAGTTTCAGGGCCGTGAGCCAGCCGCCTTCGTCGAGGGCGAAGAGCCTGAGCTGCGGCAACACGTAATGAGTCCCGAATAGTCTCACGCCTCCCACCGCCTTCGGCTTGCCGGTCTCCCGCGAGAGCTCGACGTCGTACGAGGAGAGCGTCTGGCCGCCGTACTCGAGGGTCAGGCTTTCGGGCTGGAGCCACACGGCGACCTCCCGTTTGGTTAGGGCCTCCTCGCCGTAGAGCCTCCAGTCCAGGAACCTGACGTAGCCGAGGGCGTCGAGGACCCGGGTGGAGCAGCTCGAGAAGAAGGCGCGCCTGAGGTCCTCCTCGCGGTGCCGGAGCAGCGCCGTGTAGAAGCCGAGGACGTCCCGCGGGCTGCGGCGGCCGTCCTCCCGCCTCACGTGGTCAATGTCTCGAAAGTTGTGGGTTGGGTTTCTCTACTGCTTCGAGAGCGTCCATCGTGAGGTAACGCCGCAGCGCCCACTCCTCGCTGCTCCTCAACGCTATCTCCGTCGCTAGCGTGCTCGCGCTCGCCTCGTTCGGGAAGACCCCTACCACCCTCGTCCTCCTCTTTACCTCTTTGAACAACCTCTCCAGCATGTTCGTCGTACGTATCCTTGGGTGGTGGCTTCCGGGGTAGTGAAGGTAGGTGAGGGCGTCCCCTATGCCCGCCTCGAAGACAGAGACCGCCTTCGGGAAGCGCCCTCCGTATAGCTCCACGAACTCCTCGGCTAGCGCTTCGGCCGTTTTCTTTCTCTTACCCTGAAGATCGCCTTCAGATCTTGCGCTACCTCCGCCATCGAGGTGCTCGGCACGTGCGAGAGGACGTTGCGTTCGAAATGAACGGTGCACCGCTGCCACTGTGCTCCTGGCAACTCGCCCGCCACGGCCGCCTTTATCCCTTCGTGGTCATCGGAGATCACCAGACGCTCCCCGAAAGGCCCGGTCGACGAACCCTCGAAGCAGCGAGGCGTAGGCCGCCCCCTTCTCCGAGCCGGCAACCTCCACCGCCAAGACTTCCCTGAATCCCTCCTCCTCCACCCCGACGCACACCAACAGCGCCATGCTACTCACCCTCGCTCCCCATCTGACCTTCAGGTAGGTGGCGTCCAGGTAGAGATAGGGGTAAGCCTACTCCTCCAGAGAGCGCTCTCGCCAAGCCTTCTGCTCCTCTTCGAGTCTCCCGGCGATGCGGCTCACGGCGTCCTTGCCCACCTTCACGCGGCTCAGCGCCTCGGTGACGCCCGCTATCTTCCTTACCGAGATCCCAGAGAATAGGTACATCTGAAGGATCGCCTCTTCGACATCGCCAGTCATCCGCTTGTAGCGTTCGAAGACCTCCGTTACGAACTCGCCCTCGCGGTCGCGCGGCACCGCCAGGCGCTCGATCTTGCCTTCCGGGGTCACGAGATTGCGTGTGTAGTGGCCGTTGCGCTCTCCCCGCCTGGTAGGGTGAGCTCCCGGTAGCCGGCTTCCAGATGCTGGCTCATCTCCTCCTGGAGGACTTCCTCCAGGACGGCCTTCACGCCCTGGCGGACTCTAGCCTCCACGTCCCCTTAGGGGCTACCGGGCCAAAGTTACCTTCTTTGCCGCTGAAAACTCCGAGGTGTCCCTGGGAATCAAGGTCGTGGGATTGTTCGGGTCAGGGGCGAGCCTGGTGGCCGTAGTGGTTACGAACATCCTCGTGATGGCCCCGGTCCTGAAGGTGAAGGAGCCTCTGCCGTCGCGATCGGTCGTCACCCTTCTCTCGCCAATGTACTCCTGACCTTCCCCGAAGCCGGAAGGATCCTTCGCAGGGCTGGAGAAGATCTGGATGATGAAGGTCTTCCTCGGGGAACTCCTCAGTGTTCCCTTTATGGTAGTAGTGCCACCTACGGTACTTGCGTAAGAGAGTGCGGGGAAGTTTTGCAGGTTGTTGGCGCCCGTGTCGCGGTCCTTGGCCCTGCCATCGTTCCTGGTGACGCCATTGGTGTCCTCCGTCCCACCCATCATGTTTATGCCGAGCTTGCCGTTGGAGTGGATGCGATTATTGAGGATGCGGTTGCCGGTGCCGCCACCGATGCGTATCCCTTCATCGCCGTTGAAGGCGATGAGGTTGGAGTCGAGATCATTGTCCCCGGCAGCACTCCCGACGATGTTGTTGGACGAGCCGATCGACACGCCTTCCACGACGTTGCCCAGGTTGTTCGGAGTGCTCGTACCGTCTCCGTTCGTGCCTATAAGGTTTCCCTGTATTGTGTTTCCTGTGTTGCTAGAGATAGTTAGGCCATGAAAGTTGCCGGAGATGAGGTTGTGCGCGGCGGCCTCTCGGCCGCCGATGATGTTGGCGCCGTCTCCAAAGACGCCAACGCCACTGACGTTGCCCAGGCCCTGGGTACCGGTGGGGTCGGTGCCTATGAAGTTGCCCCCGATCTCGGCGCCCGACCCACCGCTCACTATGAAGATGCCGGTGCCGCCGAAGCGGTTGATCACGAGCCCCTTGACCACGACGTCCGAGGCCTTGATCTCTAACCCGTTATGCGGCGACAACTGGTCCGTGACGTTTGCCCCGTTCAGCTCTATGAGCAGCTTCGCGTTGGTGCCGTCCCTGGCCAAGGAGATTTCGTTTACTGTGGCGTCGTCGTCGGTAGTCGCTGTGGCGTCGCCCTGGGTATAGCCGTCTATGGTCACCTGCTGGATGATTTCTGGTAGGGGTTCCCCGGAAGCCGCGGTGCTGCTACCAACGTTGATCGTGCACACCCCGCTTGTGGCGTCGCAACCGGTGGTGATGTTGAAGCTGATGGTGTCCGCGTCCGTGGTGGTGTTCGCCTCCTGTATAGCCGCCCTCAAGGTGCACTGGTCCCCCGTCGCGGAAGCATCCGAGTCGCACTTCCCGTCGGAGGAGTCATCGAACGTGCCGTCAGGGTAATCCAGGTCGTTCTCGTCACCCGTGGAGTTGACGGTGAAGGTTGTGGGAGCCGAGTGGACAGGATGGGCAGCTACGAACATAGTGAGCAGCAGAGCGACCGTCACCGCCACACGAATGCTCATCAAGGCTCCTGCCTTCCCTACCCAGACCACCCGCAAAACTACGCTCCTCAACATGTCCTGCTCACTCTTCCCGTGCTCGTTGTACAGCGCTGAGCAATAGCCCTGTCAATGTTGCGATAAGTAGCATAGCAATGGGAGGACGGCGGGCGTATCCTTCAAATGAATGATCTTTGCCGTTACAAGAGAGCTGCCTGTATGTTACGAGTCGCCTGCAAGTTCAAGCGGCGCGGTCGAGTCCCCGGAGCCCTAGACATTCACAACGAATTGATGGTTGCCGGGTCTTAAGGGGCTACGGGGGTGCCGGCCTCGAAGGCGACGGTCGCACCGAGCCCTGAGAGCTTCTCCTCGAAGTTCTCGTAGCCGCGCAGGATGTGCTTCGCGCCGTCCACGACCGTCGTGCCCTCGGCCACGAGGCCAGCCATCACCAGCGCCGCTCCCCCACGCAGGTCTGGCGACTGAACGATGGTCCCCGAGAGCCGGCGCGGGCCGCGGATGAGCGCCCTGTGGCCGCCGAAGAGGTCTATCCCTGCGTTGAGGCGGTTCAGTTCCTCGGCCACCTGGAGCCTGTTCTCGTAGACGTTCTCCGTGATGATGCCTGCCCCTGAAGCCTGTGTGAGCAGCACCATCATCTGCGCCTGCAGGTCGGTCGCGAAACCGGGGAAAGGAAGGGTGGCAACATCGACGCCGGAGAGGGAGGTGGGATCCCCTGCCCTTACCCTGATGCCTGGGGTGCCGGGGGTGGCCGTCACTTCCACGCCCATATCACTCAGCTTGTCCAGCTCCATCTTCAGGTGCTCGGGAAGGGCGTTCGTTACGGCGACTTCTCCCCCGGTCGCCGCCGTGGCCATGAGGAA
>DASSJP010000516.1:0-2291 GCA_035691165.1 Rubrobacter sp. | reverse complement strand
GCGTTCCGGCGACGACGCTGGTTTGGCAGCTTGGGGACGGGAGGCACCTATCGCTCCGCTTCCCGGCGAGTGGCAACGCCGACAGCAACGGTGCAGAATGCCGCAGCGGTGGAGCATCTCCTAATCCACTTGGCGCTCCATCTGCCGGGCCTCGTCATCGGGTTCCTAATCGGCGTTGTCATCCTGCTCGCACTTGACCTCAATGACTTCCTCAGTGTGCTCGTCGTCGCTGCGTGCGGGATCGCAGGCATGTGGGCCCAAGACAAGTTCCAGGAGTAGCGACACTCTCGTCCGCGCTTCCGGGTGAGATCGGCCACCTCCTCCTGCTCCAGAAGGTCGCACAGCGCGCCTTTGGAATACGGCTGCGGGCACTGGCCCTCCTTCTTAGTCCGATCGTCGCCCCGCCCCTCCTCCTCCTGGGCGTCGAGAAGTGGCTTCCGCTTGCCCTGGCATTGTCTTTCGGGGCGATCGTCCGCCTCCCGAAGCAAGAGCAGCCGCCCGGTCGGCTCGCCGGGTACTAGTTCACCGACCTCTCGGGTTTCTAGCCCTACCGCCCGAGCAGCCGAGCGACGACCGAGCGAGGCACCAAACCCGAAAGGGCACCAAACCCGAAAGGCCGCCCTCTCCCAGGGCGACCTTTCTGTGTGCAGCTCTCTCCTACCCGTCTGTGAACGCGGCAGAAAGCTGGTGATCGGTCGAGCGGCCATCCCGGGTCAGACGGACGTGCGTCTCCACTTCTGACTTCGACTTCCGTCCTTCCCAGAGCGCCAAATAGAGCTCCACCTCCCGCTGCGCCTGCTCCTGAGTCGGCGCATCATGAACGTGAACCTCAAGCAAGAGCGAGTCAATCTGATCGGTGGCACAGCCAACCCGCCGCAGGAAGCACTGCAGGTCGATGAGAAGCCGTGGGTTGCTAACGAAGACGTACAAGCCGCAAAGGCAATCCCCGAAGTGGCCGCAGCGGGGGTTGCGGTCTCAGTCTGACCGGAACAGTGGCCCCGTCATCACCCTTTTGGTGGGTCTTTGTCTTGCGCCTGATGCTTCGCCCGAGCAGCCGAGCGACGCGGACCTCGTTTTGATCGGGTCGGGGACCAAGCGGTATGTTTCGCCGCGATGGCCGCCCGGGATGCAGCCTGTCATTGCGGGCAACTTCGTCTCGAAGTTAAGGGCGATCCTTTCGCGGTCTCGATCTGTAACTGCCGTGCCTGCCAGCGTCGGACCGGAAGCGCCTTCGGGATTCAGGCGGGGTTCAAGGCTGAGCAAGTCCAGGTCATCGGCCACTTCAGCGCCTACTCGCGTGTCTCCGACGACGCGGACAGGAAGGAGCACGTCTTCCACTTCTGCCCAGACTGCGGCTCGCAGGTCTTCTACACGGAGCCGACTGAGCCGGATCTCGTCGTCGTCTCCGTCGGGTCGTTCGCCGACCCGTCGTTTCCGCCTCCGACGGAGTCGGTCTACGACTCGTGGCGGCACCCGTGGGTCGGGCTCCCTGACTCGATCCAGCGTCCCGGCCCTGACGTCTGGGACTCCGTGCGACCTCTCTACGACGCCGGTAGGTACGCCGAAGCCGCGCACAAGGGCCGTGAGCTGATCGAGAACCACCCCGACGACGGGCAGCTCTATTACAACACGGCCTGCTGCGAGAGCCTGGCCGGCGAGCCCGCCCACGCCGTCGAGCACCTCCGCCGGGCGATCGAGATGTGGGCGGGCAGTCGCGACATGGCAAGGGGGGACTCCGACTTCGACCCGATCCGCGACGAACCCGCAGTCCAGGATCTGCTCAACCGTTAGCGGCAGACCGTCGCCTATGGCGTCAAGCCGAGCGGCTGGGCGGAGGAGGTCGGGCGAGCGCCAGCTGCGGTTCCGGGGCGCTCTCGCGGGGAGCGAGCGAGAGGTCAACCTCCTCCGCCGCAGGGCAGCCACCGTAGTACGCCTTCGCGGAGGCTAGAAGACCCGCCTCTCGATGCTTACAGAGAATTGACAGGCTCGCGCGTCCGATCCTCGAAAGATCCCGACGGCAACCTGCTTCATGTGGCGGAAGCCCGAGACGGCCCCACGCTTGCACCGTCGGGCCATCCCAAACCGGCACCACCTCTTAACGAGAACCAATCGCCCGTCCTTGACGGCACCGGTCGCTGGTTGTCGAATTATGGCCGCGAGGTGACCGCCACTGCGGCAGCTTGTAGCAACCGTTTCATTGGGTACTCGATGGGGTACTCCCGGAGGCGGGAGCATGTGTGGCGTCATCTCCCAGCCTGGAGCCGAGCAGGCTCCGCTCCGACCGATTCGGG
>DASSJP010000515.1:0-3258 GCA_035691165.1 Rubrobacter sp. | reverse complement strand
TCCTTCCAGGGATCGAAGCGTGAGACCTGGGAAACGAGGGGCCTCTTGATGTCCACCCCGATCCAGGCGAGTAAGCTCTGCGCGGCCCTTCGCTCGAGTCGTATGTTCTTGGGGCTCTCCGGGTCTATGGCGGGAGGAATGATCTCCACCCTCCCCACGGGCACGTCGGGCGGGGCGAAGCTCCCCAGCGTGAACACGGCGGCGTCGTAGCCTTCCAAGTACGGCCGCAGGAAGCCCCAGATTTGCACGTTCGGCTCGGCTGTGTCTATGTGGCAACGCCAGATCCACCTGGCATCGTCTTTGCCGTGCAAATCGAGCAGCGCCAGAGGCTGCGGGTCGTGGACGACGATCAGGTCGTACCTCTCTTCCAATAACTGTGCGTTGCGGGCGGAATGCGTAACGTAGGTCTCCTGCTCTGCGGGTGTCAGTTCGCGGGTGGCCCCTTGAAGACCGTTGTGCATAGCCTTGGTGACGGAAAAGAAGGACTCGTCGCCGGTGATCAGCTTCCAGTCGGCAACGAGCCCAAGGTCCCTCAGCAAGGGCATCTCCGAGCGCAGGATCTCGGCGACCCCGCCGCCGTAAGGGGTGGCGTTGACGTGTAGCACCCGCGCCCCCCGAAGGGGCTCGGCCAACTCCTGCAGCTGGGCGATGGTCTCCCCTCCCACGCTCGACTCGTAAAGGGCTATGGGCTGCCTGCCGACATCGACGGTCTCTAGCACGGCTCACCCGCGCTGTTCGGGGCAGCTCCGAGGCCCTTACCCACTAACCGAGTCCCTCGTTGAGGTGCTCCAAACGCAGCTCCGCCGGCGCACCCTGGGCGACAGCATATCCGAAGATCTCCACCAACCTCTGGTCCGCCCTTCTGTATATACCCTCGAGTTCCAGATCGACATCCTCGGCGAGCCGGGAGGCCAACCGGTCGAACTCCTCCTCGATGGCGTCGTGCACCACAGGGACCCCGCGCGTGCTCTGGGACATGGTACCCTCCTTCTCCTACGGCCCGGGAGCTTTGCTCGGTTCGGGCGTCGTTTCTCGTTGCTTCTCGAGGGTAATGCACGCGGCTGAGCGCTAACTGAATCGTCGCTGACAGGTCGCTGAGAGATCAGGCCCGCGGGCCCCGAGCTCGCTCCCGCTTCCTCGCTATAAGGGAGTAGCCGGCCTCCCGCCCATGCGATTTTCTCACCGTCCAGCTTCCACGCGTTGGTGTAGCGCAGGCGCAGCAGCTCGCGGGGCGCGATCGCGCGCATGCTCCAGCCCTTTGGCGGCAACAATGCCGGGTGCGACAGTACGGTATGCGCCCTGACCCCGATCAGAGGGAGACCGCCAGGCGCAAGAACCTTCCAGTAATAGGATCTCGGAGTGAGCGTTTCCTCCTCGGCGTCAACGTGTGTTGCCACCTCAGGATCCGGTCTCTTCTTTGTGCAGTCGCAGGAGGACGAAGGCGGGCATGGATCCCGGCCAGCGCACTACCTCTACTTCTTCACCGCCAAACGGGCTCGCCGCAGCGAGCCGGGAGATCCGGGACTCACCGTGCGCCGGACGCCACAGCCAGTGCGCGAGGTCGTAGATTCGGGCTCCCCCGCCAGGTTTGAGTACCCGGTAAATCTCGGCCAACCCGCGAGAAGGGTCAGGCCAGTGATGCATAGACAGCGTGCTAACCACCGCCTCGAACTGCCCGTCGTCGAAAGGCAGGGTGCCCACGTCACCCACCACAAAGCTCACCCTTCCTGCGAGGACCGCCTCTTGCGCCTTGCGTGACGCACGCTCGACCATCGCCTCGGAGATATCCACGCCGATGATCTCCAAGTCAGGGGCTCTTTGAGCCAGCTGCACAGCGAGGTGGCCAGGTCCGCTCCCTACCTCGAGCACCCTTCCTTGTGGAAATGCGGACACGGTCTCCTCGGCGACGCGGGCGTAGAACCCTTCTAGAGCCGAGGAGACCAGCGCGTCGTACATGCCGGCTGAAGGCAAATCGAAGGCGCGCACGTTGGCGAATGCCTCTCTCAGGTAGGCGCGAAGCCTGTCGCGGTAGAACCACCCGCCGATGAGCACGAGCGGCGCGAGCCAGGCGAGTCTGCGCCCCAGTGTCCCTTTACGGAGCAAGGGGAGTTGTCGCCGGGCTAACGTGGCTGTGCTCCCTTGTGGCGGGTGGCCATCCTCGCGGAGAACAACCCCGCCGCTGCCAGCACGCCGAAGAACACCACGAGCAGGATGGCCTGGCCAAGCGGGCGGTGCCTGATCTGCGGCTCGGCACCCATCGCGCCAGCCTCTTCACCTTTACCGGTCCCCGCTGGGCCTCCCGTGACCGTGATCTGGGTCGTAGCGCTCTCATTACCGGTGGCTTTGATCTGGTAGCTGCCACGCTCGAGGTCCGGCGGGAGCCGAAACTCCTTGGTGAAGTCCCCTTCCTCGTCGGCTTGCGCCTCGCCGAGCCGTTCGTTCATGCCGCTGCCAATAATCCGTACCTCGACCTCGCTGTTAGGGCCGAGCAGCTCGCCGCCTACGGTTACGATCTGGTCCGCCCGTGCGGTGAGCGGTTTGACCATGACGCCTTTCTCACCGTGGGCAAGCGCGGGACCCGGAGCGAGCGCGAGTAGCGCGAGGACGAGCGTGCTAGCTATAAGGATGCGGGCTCTCATGGCTTTAGAAACCTCCCTCATTTCGCGTCTTCCGGCTCCGTCTTCAGCCCTCGATGTGCGACACCACGGGGCTGAAGTAGGTGAAGAGCGTCAGCGCTACTATCGCGATAAGCACCACGATGCCGAAAGCTATCATCACCGGCCGCTTCCGCGGGCTGCGCAGGCGGGAGCGGTCGACAAACGGTACTATCGCGAGGACGGCGAAGAAGGCGATGGTCCCGTAGAGGAGGGCATTGACGCCAAACCAGTCCTCGAAGGCGTAAAGCCAGTAGTAGATAGGCGAGGGCTTGGTGATCTCCATGGTCGGGTCGGGAGCAGAACCGATCGGCTGGGGCCAGAGCACCGCCAGGGCGCCTGAGATCCCGAGTATCAGCAGCCCGTAGCTGAGCATGAGCCTGAGGTGGGTCGTGTAGCGGGAGGTCTCCTTCTCCGGCGGCAGCTTCCCGCCCGGCGCCTCTCCCGCGTCCTCCTGGGCCGGGGTCGGGGAGATATGATGGTACTTGACGAGGAAGAAGTGGGCGACCAGGAAGAACACGAGGGCCAGAGGCACGAGGCTTATGTGGACTATGTAGGTCCGTGGCAGCATCGAGACGCTGGTGGTGAAGGCTTCCGAGAAGAA
>DASSJP010000514.1:0-2933 GCA_035691165.1 Rubrobacter sp. | reverse complement strand
CGTGGTCTGCCTACGAGCCTGACGGGATCAAACTCGCCGGTGGTTATGTTCAGCCTGGAGACCTTGCTGACGGCCCCGCCCATCTTTAGCCTGGTTCTGGCCACGTTCGCGAACGAGCGGTTCACGACGAACAGGTACCTGTTGGTGGTCCCTTCCTCGGAGAACCGGCTCAGGATCACCGGGCTTCCGCTGACCTCTCTTACGTATCGGTCTCCCCTGAAACGCCGGGCTCCCATCGGCAGCCGCCGCTCCCGCGCGTGGACCACGGACTCGGAGTAGAGTGGCAGGAGTACCCTGCCAACTACCTTCAGGTAGCCGTTGACCTCCCTGGCGTAGTCGTACAACTCGGTCTGTTGTCCGGTATCGGAGATCAGGGCCTGCCCGAACCGGATCGACGGACCCGGCTGCGCTTCCGGAGTCCAGTAGGTGAAGTACTGAATTCCCTTGGCCCCGTACGCGAGGCTGACGTTGACCTGCCACAGGATCTCTTGCCTGTCGGGCTTGCGGCGGTTGGGGAGTCCGACCTCGCTGCCGTTGAAGCCAACGCTCTGGATAAAGGCCCACGAAGGGACGCCGAAGCGCGCCGCGAAGTTTCGGATCACAGCCCAGTTGTAGAAGTAGTCCGGGGTGATTCCCTTCTTCAAGAGCGGGTAGTGATCGAAGCAGAGAAGCGGGGGATTCACCGCGGCGAAGTAACGTTCCAGGTACGTCGTGTAGTCCCTGGCCCCTAGCCCCGTCGCGGACGTGTATGAGGGCCAGACGTTGATGTACGGAAGCTCCTCAGGGGGCGACGTTCGCAGCTCGTCCTCCGCGGCATTCACCAGCCCGAACATGGACGTCTTCGGCTCATCGTAGATGTTGATGCCGGCGAACGCAGGATACGTGGAATAGGTCGCCACGAGCTCTCGTACCCTCTGCTTTACCTCATCCCGTGACACCGCGGCGGCGCGGAACTCGGGCCCCTGTCCCTCCTGCTCCAGAAGGGACTGCATGATGCTCGGCGAAGACTTCTCTAGCGAACTTGCCTGAATAGTCCCTCCACCGTCACGGATAAGGTTTCGGAGCCTTGCATCCGTGAGCAGAAACCTCAGACCATTATCCGCGGCGGCCTGTAGCGCAGGAGGGTTTTCGGTGTCATTAACCACGTCATTTCCGCCGATGACGAAATTGAAGCCTGCAGCCGAGATCTCAGCGTAGTATTCCGTTAGCGTCTTGTCCGGTGGCGGGTCCGGAGGCGGGGGCCACCAGATCCCGATCGGATACTCTCCATCCGGGGACATGGCCGGTATTCCTGACACAGCATCCTGCGCCCCGGCCGGACCACCCAGGGCGGCGAAGGTGGCGGGGAACATCGAAAGCCCCGCTCCGAGCAGACGCAGGAAGCGCGCCCGATCCAGGCTCCGCCGCAGGAGAAGCTCCCCGGGCTCCGCGGAAACGTTGGTTCTCTGCGCCACGGTCTCTCTTCCTCCCAAAGTCCATATCTACGGCGCGGGACCGGCGATGAGAAGCCTCTCCACGCATTTCATAAACCTCTTCCAGCACACGGGGGAAGCCGGCGTGTACTATATGGCTTCCCCCCAAGGAAACTGCCGCCGGTATATTAGCATCACTTGTTCACTAAGAATAGAAGACTTCCAGAGCCGCTTTGCTAGGATGTCGCTATGCAAGCCAGATTCGCAACGAGGACAGACGCGGAAGCCATAGCCCGCATCTACAACGAGGGCATTGAGGAGCGCATCGCGACGTTCGAGACACGTCCGCGCGCGGCAACGGAGATCCAGTCCTGGTTCGACGACTCGCACCCCATCGTAGTCGTGGAGGAAGAAGGGGTGGTGATCTCCTTCGCCAACACGTCTCCTTACAGCACCCGAGAGTGCTATTCCGGCGTCGCCGAGTTCTCGGTGTACGCCGCGCGCGAGGCGCGAATGCGCGGGGCTGGCACCCTGGCAATGAACGCCCTGATGGAGGCCGCGGAAGAGGCAGGCTTCTGGAAGCTCGTCTCGCGTGTCTTCGTGGAGAACACGCCGAGTCGGGAGCTACTCCTTTCTCTGGGCTTCCGCGAGGTGGGAGTCCACGAAAAACACGCCAGGCTCGATGGGATCTGGCGCGACGTCGTAGTCGTCGAGCGGCTCATCAAGGCCAACCTGTAGCAGCGAAACCATGATATCCTCTTGCATTCCGGCAACGCTAAGAACGGAGGCATGAGTGGATGACTTTACGCCGGTAAGCGGGCTCGTCGGCGGGCTCCTGATCGGGCTCTCGGTCATCCTCATGATGCTGCTGAACGGCCGCATCGCAGGGATAAGCGGCATCGTCGGCGGTCTCGTGGCCCCGAAGGCCGGGGACACCGGCTGGCGCGTGACTTTCGTCGCCGGCCTTCTTCTTGGCGCGCTGGCATACATCCTTGCAGTGGGAGGACCGGCACCCGTTGACGTCCTCGCGTCTCCGCCTGCGATTCTGATCGGAGGCCTCCTCGTCGGCTTCGGTACCCGGCTTGGCTCCGGCTGCACCAGCGGCCACGGCCTGTGCGGCATGGCGCGCCTCTCCAGGCGCTCTATGGTCGCCACCGGGGTGTTCTTCGGCGTGGCGATGCTGACCGTATTCCTGACCCGCCACGTATTCTGATGGCGTCAGTCACGCTGCGGACGCTCGCCGCACTGGGCTGTGGCGTCATCTTCGGACTCGGGCTCGCCGTCTCGGGGATGATGAACCCGGCCAAGGTCACTGGCTTCCTCGACGTTGCCGGAGACTGGGACCCTACCCTCGTTTTCGTCATGGGCGGCGCTTTGCTCGTCACCTTACCTGGCTACCGTGTGATCCTGAACCTGCGACGTCCCGTTCTGGCAGGCGACTTCTCGGTGCCCACAAAAAAGAGCCTCGACGCGCCCCTGATCTGGGGCTCAGCCCTCTTCGGCGTCGGCTGGGGACTCGTT
>DASSJP010000513.1:0-3422 GCA_035691165.1 Rubrobacter sp. | reverse complement strand
GTATCTCCGCGAGCCGCGCCGTGGTCTCGGCAGAGATGGTCACGGAAGTCCGCCCCGGTATGTTGTAGAGGATGATCGGTAGATCCGTGTTCTCTGCGATCGTGGCGAAGTGCCTGTAGAGGCCTTCCTGGGTCGGCTTGTTGTAGTAGGGGGCGACCTGGAGCGAGCCGTCTGCCCCTGCTTCTTCGGCCGTCCTGGTGTACTTGATGGCCATGTCCGTGCTGTTGGAGCCCGAGCCCGCGATGACAGGCACCCTTCCATTTGCGACGCGCACCACGGTGCTTATTACGACGCGGTCTTCTTCCTCACTCATTGCAGGGGTCTCGCCCGTCGTCCCGCAGGGGACGAGGCCGTGGATGCCGTTGTGGATCTGGAACTCGACCATCCCTTCAAGGGCTTCGACGTCCACCTCCCCGTTCCTGAAAGGCGTGACGAGGGCAGTGAACGCGCCGCTAAACATCTCTCTCCTCCAACTCGAAGTCTCTGTGCAAAACTCTCACCGCTTCTTCTACCCGCTCTGCGGGCAATACGCAAGTCACCTGTATCTCGGAAGTTGAGACGAGCCTTATCGGGATGCCCGCCTCCCCGAGCGTCGCGAACATCCTTGCCGCGTAACCCGGGCGGTTGAGCATACCGGTACCGACGACGGAGACCTTACCGAGTTCCTCTTCACCCTCGACCTGTCCTTCCAGAGAGTCAGCGACCTCCCCCGCGAGGCGCAGGGCTTCTCCGAAGTCGCCGCGACGGACGGTGAAGGCGACATCCGAGGCACCTTCCTTCGGGGCGCTCTCGACGATGACGTCAACGGAGATGCCTGCTTCCGCTAGAGGTGTGAAGACGCGGCTCATGGTGCCTGGTCCTGTCTTTATGCCTGTCAGGGTGATGCGCGAGACGTCAAGGTCGTGGACGATGCCTGCGACGGTCTCGCGGGTCTCCAGGTGCTCCAATCCGTTACCTCCCCTGATGATCGTACCGGGCCCCTCCGTGAACGAGCTCTTCACGTGGATCTCGACCCCGTACAGTGCTCCGAGCTCCACGGCCCGCGGGTGCATCACCTTCGCGCCCCGCCACGCCATCTCGGCCATCTCGGGGGGAAGGATGATCGGTATCCGTCGTGCCTCGGGAACGATGCGCGGGTCGGCCGTGTATATTCCATCGACGTCCGTGAAGACCTCGCATCGGTCCGCCCCGAGTGCAGCGGCGAGCGCGACGGCCGTCGTGTCCGACCCCCCGCGCCCGAGCGTCATGATGTCTCCGAGGGCGTTCACCCCCTGGAAACCCGCGACGATGGCGACCTGCCCCTCGGCAAGCAAGCCGCGCAGACGGTCGGGCTGTATCCCTGATATGACCCCGGATCCATAGCGGCCCGTCGTCTTCATGCCCGCCTGCGGGCCTGTCAGCGAGGTGGCAGCAACGCCCCTGTCGTGCAGCGCCATCGCCAGGAGCGCCACCGACTGCAGCTCGCCCGTGGAGAGGAGCTGGTCGATCTCACGCGGCGAAGGATCGCGGCTCACCTCTCCCGCCAGCCGAAGCAGCCTGTCCGTCTGCTTCCCCATCGCCGAGACGGTCACGACGAGGTCGTGGCCCGACTCGCGGACCTTCTTCACCCTCTCCGCGACGGCCCTAATATGCTCCGCCGTCGCCACCGAGCTCCCGCCGTATTTCTGGACGATGATTCCCAAAGACGCCTCAACGCTCCTTCCACCTCGTAGCCTAACGCATCGTCAAATAGGTGTCAGGTTTCAGGCATCAGGCGGCGTTGCGCCCTTACACCAATGATCCCGTTTACACACAGTCGGCGCTCTGCACCAAAAGCCCTTTCGTCGGGAATCCGCAGAAGGGCGGATTGCATCGAATATAAGCATAGTAGTTAAATTCTAGTGCAAGGCTGCTTCCACGAAAAAGCCGCTCCTATAGGAGCAGCAGATGCCGGTGAGTTACTGTAGTGGCTACAACATTCGCGTCAAGATCATGTCGTGGGCTGCGTGCGCCTTATCCGCTCCTCTGAACTCAAGCTCATAGGCTCCTGCGCTGGTACTAAGTACAAGCTTGCTGCCGGCGAAAAAGCCGCGTCCACCCAGCATCCCCGTGTCCTCCGAGGCTGCAAGTGCATGAATGCGGTCGTACGGTACAGAGACAATCGCTTTCTCTTTCTTAATGAACGCGCTGTCCTGGATCATCACGCGCTTGTCCGTGATGCCGATAAATCCAGTGCCGCCGCCTCTCAAATCGAAGACAGCGTAGACCGTCTCTTTCGGCAACAACCCCTCTTGTATCTTCTCTAGCTGTTCTTGATTGTCAAACATTACTTCTTGCTCCATGCATCCCCTTCCGGCTGGAGTTCATCTCCTCCAAATCATAGGGTAGCATGGAAGTCTAGCCACTCTCAAGCTCCTGAGTGTCTTGGTGAACCAAGGCAACGCATTTATTTGTGCGGGATTTCGGATTGCACATTTATTCAGCCTCAGAGAGCATTTCTTGTGCAACGCTGCATCAGGCCACTGTTTTCGGATATGGATCGCGGTCATGTTCTCGCCCGGCGGCGGCGAATACAAAGGCCTGACGGCTGATGCCTGCCGTAGGCGCAGCCTACGGCATCGGCTGTCCCCCTGTGACGCCGAGGGTCTCGCCGTTGACGTAGCTGGCTTCCTGGGAGGCGAGGAAGACGAAAGCGGGTGCGAGTTCGGCGGGCTGGGCTGGACGGCCCATCGGGGAGGTGCCGCCGAAGCTGGAGACGGTGTCGCCCGGCATGGAGGCGGGGATGATCGGGGTCCACACTGGACCCGGCGCCACGGTGTTCGCCCTCAGCCCGTACTGCACGACCTCCTGGGCCAGTCCCTTGGTGAAGGTTACGATGGCACCTTTGGTGCTCGAATAGGGGAGGAGCGTCGGAGATGGCTGGTAGGCCTGGATGGAGGCAACGTTGATGATCGAACCTCCCTCTGGCATGTGCGGGAGCGCCGCCTTGACCAGCCAGAACATCGCGTAGATGTTGGTTTTGAAGGTGCGGTCAAGAAGCTCCGTCGAGACGTCTGCTATCCCGTCCACGGTCATCTGGTGGGCCGCGTTGTTGACGAGGACATCGATCCGGCCGAACTCGTCTACGGCCTTCTGGATCAGTGCATTGCATTGTGCTTCATCGGCCACGTCACCCGGCACTTTGACGGCCTTGCGGCCAGAGCCCTCGACGGCCTGCGCTGTCTCCTGGGCGTCGGGCTCCTCATCTTCGAGGTAGGAGATCACCACGTCAGCGCCCTCGCGGGCGAAGGCGAGCGCGACGGCCCGGCCTATACCGGAGTCGCCGCCCGTTATGACGGCCTTCTTGCCTTCCAGCTTGCCGCTCCCCCGGTAGGTCTCGAAGCCGTAGTCGGGCTCGGGCTGCATATCCTGATCCAGACCAGGGTGCTGGTCCATCTGGGTCT
>DASSJP010000512.1:0-3641 GCA_035691165.1 Rubrobacter sp. | reverse complement strand
CGGATCTAGCTCTCCATCATCGAGAAGGTCTTCCAGCAGCGCGTACAGCGCCTCCGCCTCGTTCAGGGAGAGACGCAGATCGACAGTAGGACCTTCGGACAACCTAGCGAACCTTCTCTACGTAGATGCGGTCCTGGGTGATGACCACCTGCAGGTCGTCCGGCGATCCGCGCAGATAGTCGCGCCACTCGCGGTCGAAGACCTCGGAGTCCCTGGCATCGGTCCTCAAGACTATGCCATCTTCAGTCTCCTCGAGCACCGCAGGATGCTCCGAGAGCTGGCCGCGCCTAACGGGGTCGCGGCGGTAGATCGAGTTCCGCGACCGGAAGCTCTGGACACTCGACGGCGTGGTGTTCAACTCCTGCGCGATCCATTTGTCACCCCGGCCCTCCTCCACCCAGCGCCGGATCTTGGACGCGTGCGGCTTTAGTGCCACCCTTCTGTTTCCCAAGGCCCCCTTCTCCTTCGCCCGACTAGTTTTATAGGTTATATGTACCACTTTTTGTGACCCGACGCTAGATGCATCTTTACACCATGCCTTGGATCGTAGTGACACCGGGACCAGCTAGTTCACAACGTATGCGACACATATCTGAGGCAACGCTGACAGGAAAATCCGCTAGTGACAGCAAGTCTCGCCGGACACCCCGACTTTCAGAATGGCGTCCGCGTGCGATCTTGTTCGTTTGTAGGCGGGTTACTCAGCCAGCAAAGCCGACTGACGGCAGGCGCCGCCACGGCGTGAACGAGCAATAGTAGCGACACCCCTGTTCAGGTGTTGCGGGCAAGGAGGTGGTCGGCGGCGGCGAGGCCCGAGAGGGCGGCGCCCTCGACCTTCGGCTGCCCGAAGGCGTCGCCGCAGAAGACTAGTGGAGGATCTTCGGAGGCGACGAGGCAAGGCCCGGGGTGGGAGTTCGTCACCCAACTGTAGCGCCATCTTGTGAGAGAGGTCTCGACTACGGATGTTCTAAGTTCCTCCTCGAGGCTGGCGCTTGCGAGCGAGATCAGGTCGCGGGTGATCTCCGCTTCGTCGTCCTCGAAGTGCGAGCGGCTCCATTCGGGTCCGGCGTGGATCGTGATGGCCGGGACCTCGGAGATGCCCTTGCGCTGGTTGTCGCTGATCCAGTCAAGCGGCTCGCCTTTGATCTGCATTCCTCCCGGCTCGGGCACGCTGCTCACACCGTCGAGCAATACCATGAGCGCGAGGCACGGGTCGTAGGAGACGGCTTCGAGCTGGCGCCTCGCCCTGTCGGGCAGCGTGTAGCTCCCTGACGAGGCGAGATCCAAAGCCTCAGGAACGGGAACAGCAAGGACGAGCGCATCGCCCTTCAGCCGCATTCCGGATTCGCACGCGACATCCCAGCCATCGGCACCGGCATCCACCGTCACGACTCGCTCTCGGGTAAGGACGTTGAGGCTGCGGGAGATGAACCTCGGGATGGAGGCCATGCCTTCCGCGCCCCTGTAGCGGGGATGGCCGTCGTAGTTGGGCTGCCCTTCGGCGTTGGCGAAGCCACGCGTCCACTCAGCGGCGACGCCTTCCGAGAGCCAGTCATCAACGAGGTTCGCAAAACGTTCTCCCCTGACGGTGAAGAACTGGGCGCCGTGGTCGAAGTTGCCTGTGCCAACGTTCCGGGTCGCCATCCTTCCGCCGACTACTTGGCCCTTATCGAGTGCCGTTACGTCCCAACCTGCGCCTTGCAGCTCGGTGGCAGAGATCAAGCCCGAGATGCCCGCTCCTACGATGATGCAAGATCTTCTGTTCGGATTATCGCTCACGTTCGGTGTTCCGCTCTCGGGCTATTTCTCTGTCCAGAAGGTCTGCGGCCCGCTTGATACTCTGGAAGTGTACGTCCACCGTGTCCTCAACCTCGCTGGCGTAGCCGCCTGCCATCGTTATCGCAACCGGGATGCCGCGATCTCTGCAGGTTTCGAGTACGAGCCGGTCGCGTTCGGCCAGGCCACTCTTCGTGACGGAGAGCCTGCCGAGGCGGTCGCCCTCGAAAGGATCCGCGCCTGCGAGGTAGATCGCGAGCCCGGCATCCGCGGCGTCGAGCGCTACTTCCAGTCCCTCTTCGAGCTTTGCCAGGAACTCGGTATCGTCTGCGCCGTCCTGGAGGGGTGCGTCGAGGTCGCTCTCCTCCTTGTGGAAAGGGAAGTTCTTCGCGCCGTGGATCGAGAACGTGAAGATGGTGGGATCCCCGCTCAGTATTGCCGCCGTCCCATTCCCCTGGTGGACATCGGTGTCGATGACGAGGACCCGTTCGACGAGTCCTGCGGCCTGGACAGCGCGGGCTGCGATGGCCGAGTCGTTGAAGACGCAGTAACCTTCGCCTCGATCCGAGAACGCGTGGTGCGTGCCGCCCGCGAGGTTCGCGGCGAAACCTTCATCGAGGGCTGCGAGGCACGCACCCAGAGTGCCGCCGGAGGCGCGGCGGGATCGTTCAACCATCTTCTCCGACCACGGGAAGCCTATGCGCCGCATCTCCTTCTCCGTTAGCGTGCCCGAGACGACTCGCTTCAGATAGTGTGGAGCGTGGGCGCGCAGGATCTCCTCGTCAGTGACCGCACGCGGTGTCTGAAGCTCACCGGGGCCGCAGATCCCATCTCCCGCGACTCTCTCGCGCAGCATCGAGTACTTGACCATAGGGAAGCGGTGGCCCTCTGGCAGTGGGAGCACGAAGTGGTCGCTGTAGAAGACCTTCATGGTGTCAGGAGTCTCTCGTCCACCGCAATAATGTAGTACATGCGACGAGAGCCGACTGGAATTGCGTTCATAAAACCTCCTGGAGCGTATGGTAGCTTGTGAGCGAATGGACGACTCGGCGCAACAGCGGCTCTTCGCGGAGACCCCGGGCAGCATAGAACCGCCCGAGAGAGGTCTTTACCTCGGGACCTCCGGCTGGTCGTATGCAGATTGGGAGGGGACGCTCTATCCAGAAGCTCTCCCTGCAGGGGCGCGGCTCGCTGAGTACGTAAAGCGGTATGCGACCGTCGAGATAGACTCGACCTTCTACGGCACCCCGCGCCGCTCGACCGTGAAGAAGTGGCGTGAGATTGTGCCCGATGGCTTCGTCTTCGCAGCCAAGTTCCCGCAGGAGATCACACACGAAAACAACCTCGTCGACTCCGAAGCCGAGGCTGAGGGCTTCGTGCAAACGATCGCCGAGCTCGGGGACAGGCTAGGCCCGCTCCTGCTGCAGCTACCTCCATCCTTCGACGTCGAGGGCATGGGTGTCCTCGAAGACTTCCTCAAACGTCTTCCCGATGGATTCCGCTACGCCGTCGAGGTTCGTCACAGAAGCTGGCTCGGCTCCGATCTGCCCGAGATGCTGCGTGAGCTAGGAGCGGCGCTCACCCTCATCGACTATCCGAGGATGCCGAGGATGGAGGAAGCTACGGCTGACTTTGTCTACATCCGCGGGCTCGGCGACCGTAGGGAGTTTCCTGAGGGGCACACGCACCTCAAGAAGGAGCGTGACGATGACCTGTTGTGGTGGTCGGATCTCGTGGACCGTCTTCTCGAAGAGGGAAGGACTATCTTTGCCTACGCCAACAACCACTACCAGAACCACTCCCCATCGACGCTGCAGCGATTTTTGGAGTTGAGGCGATAGGTGAGCAGCCAAAGTCCTCCTGAA
>DASSJP010000511.1:0-3158 GCA_035691165.1 Rubrobacter sp. | reverse complement strand
ATCCCGAGTCCACAGAAGCTGCCTCAATAGCAGCCACTCCGGAGGACGGTCATGACCAAAAAGGCAATGATGTTGCTCGCCGTGGTCGCCTTGATCGTGATCGCGGCCAGCGCCATGGCAACAGCCGCGACACCACTAGGGCAGGCTTGAACTGCGCTTCACGTCGAGGCCAACCTCAAGCCGGTTGGCGACTCGGGAGTTCACGGAATAGTACACCTCTTCCAACTCTCATCGGAAGGTACGGAGATCTTCGTCTTCGCGAAGGGACTTACGCCGGGCAAAAGGTATGTGTCGTTGCACTATGACAACGGCCGCTGCGCCCTCGAGCCTTACTCAGAAGACGACGTCATAGGCGGCCCATACACCGCTATCCCAGGCGGGTTCGGTTTTATTTTGGGCACCGCAGACGACGACTTGGACGAAATCAACTCGGTATCCGTGCGCTCGGCGAAGAGCTTCAAGCTACTGGATTGCGCCATGGTACATCACCAGGGCGACGGTACCAAAGAGTCGGGCGGAGATTATCATCCACCGCGCACCTTGAGGAGCCACATTGAGGACGGAGCGCTCTGCCCTGGCGCTCCATCTTCGCCGATAAGGCCGAAGTCCTGGCATTTTGCCGGGCTTCGGCTGGTTCTCGCTTTCTCTGTCCTGCCATCTTCACGCATACGATGACGGTGAAGAAGACGTAGCCGCGTCCGTCATTCTCGGCGAGATCACCCACGCACCTCCTCGGCTGAAGCGTCCACCGGAGCATCGAAATCTTGCGCGTCAGTGGCGGTAGAGACGATGATTTGAGTCCTCTCACGACCCCGCGGACGGCGATCTCGTCAACGTTTTGCTTGCCTGGAGGAAGGGTAGAATAGGATGGGTCCACGAAAAGGCAAACCTGCTGTGAGGCGGGGACGCAAAGCCACGGACCTCTCGAAAGAGAGGTAGCCGGGCTACCGAAAGGAGACTTCTCAATGCATCCCACCCAATCACCGGGAGACGGTACGAACGCGTCCCGGAATGCCGCCAACGTCGCACAATTTCCCAAGGGCAATCATGGCGCCATGAAACGCGTGGCGATCCTGGCGATCTCCGTGCTCCTCGCGACCGTGGCCGCGATAGGCTTCCTGGCCGCTGACCAGGAGAGCGCCTCGGCTGCCGGCGGCAAGGTGAACAGGTGCGGCGGGGGTAGGATCTTCCTGGATGCTAAAGAGAAGAGGACCTTCGCTTTGCACAACGAGATCCGCAGGAAGCATCATCTTCCTACCTTCTGCGTGCACCCGACCCTGGAGAAAGCCGCGCGAGACCACTCGCAGGATATGATCCGCAGGGATTACTTCTCACACAACACCAAGGGACGTAACGAAACCGCCGAAAAGCGCATCAAGCGGTTCGGCTACACCCCGCAAGGCTACAGCTTCTACATGATCGGCGAGAACATCGCCTACGGTAGCGGCTCATACGGTGAGCCGGACAGCATAATGAACTCCTGGATGAAGAGCGACGAACACAGGCACAACATCCTCAACGGCAAGTATCGCGAGATCGGCATAGGCGTCTCCACAGGTACCTGGCAGGGCCACGACGGCGTAAGCATGTACACCGCGGACTTCGGCGTCAGGCGCCGCTAGCGAGCAAACCTAATCCCGACAGAGAGACATCGGCGAGAGCTCTAGAAAGGGCTCTCGCCGGTTCTATTTCCGCTTGTTGCGCGGACCGGTCCCGTGCCACGGTTCTTCGATCCGCGAAACTCTCTAACTACCCTCGTCTTGGTCGAACAGCCCCTTCTCCCGCGCTATCTCGAAGACCTCGCTCTGGTCGCGGATCATGTCGTCGCCTTCCGTTCTCGCGCTGTCCTCAGCCGCGGTACCGCCGGATCCATTCGGGTTCTCCGCCTCAGACGGCCTCTCTTCAGATGCTGGTTGGGGCTGCGGAACATGTACCTCAGAACGAGGCGATTCATTCGTCGTTGTGGCGCTCGTGCCCGATGGTTCTCCTCCCGCCGCCCGGACCTCCAGGCGAGGCTTCGAACCGAGCCGTTGTTCAAGGACTTCGCCCAGCTTCTCGAGATGTCCAGGGTCCTTCGCCATCCCGACGTGGAAGCTCTGCTCCTCGGGGAAAACGAGCCGCAGCACATTGCCTTCGAAGCTCTCGACCCGCGCCTCGCCGTAGACCGCGGCCGTTAGCGCCTGCCTGCGCCGCTTGAGCTCGCCTATGACCCCACCCCACTCGGAGGCAAGATCCACACCAGACTCCCGCCGCTTATCAGCGTCCTCTTCCAGGACCGGAGAGCGGTCGGATGGTGACTCCACTTGCACAGCTTCCTGCGCAGGCTCTCGCCATGCGGGCTGAGCCTCCTCACGCACATCCGCCCTGGTTTCCGGAGTGGCGGACGGCGGGAGGCTCGCGGAGACGTCTCCGTTCTCTATGGCCTTCTCCAGCGTCTCAAGGCGGCTGAGGAGACCTTCCATATCAGGTTCCGTGTAGTCGCGGGTGAGCTTGAGGAAGACGAGCTCCAGCTCCAGCTTCGGGTCTCCGCCGCGACGTATGCGGCCCATGGAGTCGCCAAGCGCTTCGACGAGCCGCACGACCTCGGCCGTGGGGACGGTGCTCGCCTGCTCTTCGAGCGGGGCGCGCTCGTCGGCCCCGACCCCTGCGAGGGCGACATCGGGGGCGTGCGGGAGGAGCATCAAGTTACGCAGGTGTGCCAGGAGCTCGGTGACGAACTGGCCCAGATCCTTCCCTTCGTTGGAGAGGCGGTCCACCACGCGCAGGGCATCTGCGGCCCTGCGCTCGTGCAGGGCGTAGGTAGTTTCGATCAGGGCCTCGGGACCTACGCCGCCGAGCAACTCGCGCACCATTGCGGCTGTGATTGCACCTTCCGCGAAAGACGAGAGCTGGTCCAGAAGTCCCTCCGCGTCCCTGAAGGAGCCCCTTCCCTCGCGCGCGATGACGGTCAGGGCCTCGGGCTCGACTTCGATGCCCTCGGCGTCTGCGATCTCCCTCAGCTTCTCAACGAGCGTCTCGATGCTCGGGCGACGGAAGTCGAAGCTCTGGCACCGGCTGATAATGGTCGGCAATACCTTGTGCTTCTCTGTTGTGGCGAGCACGAAGACGACGTGCTCGGGGGGCTCCTCGAGCATCTTCAGGAGGGCGTTGAAGGCCTC
>DASSJP010000510.1:0-3309 GCA_035691165.1 Rubrobacter sp. | reverse complement strand
ACGGTAATGAATGTGGAGTTGATCAGTCCGATAGCTATGGATGAGGGGCTCAACTTCGCCATCAGGGAGGGTGGACGTACTGTAGGTGCTGGTGTCGTCACGGAGATTGTGGAGTAACTGGTGGCCGTCTCGAAGATAAGGATAAAGCTCAAGGCATACGACCACGAGGTCATAGACAAGACTGCGCGGTCGATAGTCGAGACGGCGGAGCGGACGGGGGCCTTCGTTTTCGGCCCCGTCCCGCTGCCGACGAAGCGCAGCAGGTACACGGTGATCCGGGGTCCCTTCAAGGACAAGGACTCCCGCGAGCACTTCCAACTGCATACGCACAAGCGTCTCATAGACATCCAGCAGCCCACGCCGCGTACGGTCGACTCTCTTCAGCGGCTCGACCTGCCGGCCGGCGTGAACATAGAGATAAAGGCGACGTAGGGTTATGGCAACGGCAGTATTCGGACGCAAGAAGCAGATGACCCAGGCCTTCCAGGACGATGGGACGCTCGTAGGCGTCACCGTTATCGAGGTCGAGCCGAACCTGATCACGGCTGTACGCACCGCCGATGAGGACGGCTACGAGGCCGTGCAGGTCGGCTTCGGGCCCGTCAGGTCGAGCCTGGTCACAAAGCCCCGGGCCGGTACCTTCGCCAAGCTAGATGTTCCTCCGCGCAAGTACCTGAGGGAGCTGCGCGGCGTGACGGGCGAGGTAGGAGAGACCATCGGGGCGGACGTGTTCGAGGTGGGCGACAGGGTCCACGTCAGCGCAACGTCCAAGGGCAAGGGCTTTCAGGGCACCATCAAGCGCCACGGTTTCGCCCGCGGCCCCATGAGCCACGGCTCGCACAACATCAGGCAGCCTGGCTCCGTCGGGGCTTCGGCCGACCCTGCCCGTATATTCAAGGGGCAGAAGATGCCAGGGCAGATGGGCAACCAGACCGCCACAGTGCGCAACCTGGAGGTCGTCGCCGTGGACGCCGAGAACAACGAGCTCTGGGTGCGCGGCGGCGTGCCAGGCGGCAAGAACGCCGTCGTAAAGGTACGGAAGGTGGGTGAGTAGGATGGCCCAGGCACAGGTTTTCGACGCGCGCAGCGGCAATAAATCATCGCTCGACCTGGATGGCCCGCGCTTCACGACAGAGCCGAACGAGTACGTCATCCACAGGGCCGTAGTAGCCGAACTCGACTCCAGGCGGAGCTATACGGCCTCGACCAAGGGCCGGAGCGAGGTCAGGGGCTCGGGCGCCAAGCTGTACCGCCAGAAGGGAACGGGACGTGCCCGTGTGGGCGACGCCAAGTCACCCGTCCGCTACGGCGGCGGTACCTGGGGCGGCCCGAAGGCCAAGCCAGCGCGTTATGGAAAGCGGATCAACCGCAAGGAGGCCCGCACGGCTTTCGACGGTGCCCTCTCTGCGAAGGCCGCTAACGAAGAACTCTACGTGCTCGACTCGCTGGCCTTCGACGCGCCTTCCACGAAGCAGGCGAAGGAGTTGCTCGGGAAGATGGAGCTGGAGGGTCCTGTGCTGGTCGTCCTGACGGACGACGACGAGAACGCGGCGCTCTCTTTCAGGAACCTGCCGCGGGTGACGGTCGTCCGGCCTCACGAGTACGGGGTCTACGAGATCTTGCGGGCGCGGGAAGTTGTCTTCTCGCGGGCCGCATACTCCAGGCTCGCCGGAAAGGAGAGTTAGATGGACCCGCATCAGGTCATAATCCGTCCGGTCATCTCGGAGAAGAGTTACAACCTCATCGAGACCGAGGGACAGTACACCTTCCACGTAGACCGGCGGGCGAACAAGAACCAGATCAAGCAGGCCGTGGAGGGCGCCTTCGACGTGAGCGTCCAGAAGGTGAACACGGTCAACGTGAAGAGCAAGCCTAAGCGCCAGGGCCTCACCAGGGGCCGTACTCCGACCTGGAAGAAGGCCGTGGTGAAGCTGGCCGAGGGCGAGCGTATAGAACTGTTCGAGGGGGTCTAGTATGCCTGCGAGACGTTACAGGCCGACGAGCGCAGGCCGCAGGAACTCCTCGGTCCTCACTCGCGACTCGGTCACGAAGAACAAACCGGAGAAGAAGCTTACAGCCAAGTTGCACAAGACGGGCGGGCGCAACAACCACGGCCGTATAACCACCCGCCACATCGGCGGCGGGCACAAGCGGCGCTACCGGCTCATAGACTTCAAGCGGCGCAAGGACGGTGTCCCGGCGACGGTCGCCTCCATCGAGTACGACCCGAACCGCTCGGCGAACATCGCCCTGCTCCACTACCACGACGGCGAGAAGCGCTACATACTGGCGCCGCGCAACCTCACGGTTGGCTCCATCGTCGAGAGCGGGCCTGACGCCGAAGTCGACGTCGGCAACACGCTTCCCCTGAACCGGATACCTGTCGGTACCGTCGTTCACGCCGTCGAGCTAGAGCCAGGCCGCGGGGCCCAGATGGCCCGCAGTGCCGGGACAAGCGCGCAGTTAACCGCCCGCGAGGGGAACCTCGTGACGCTCAGGCTCCCGAGTGGCGAGCGCCGCAGGGTCAGGGCAGAGTGCAGGGCCACCGTCGGCGTCGTAGGCAACCAGTCGCACCAGAACGTGCGCTGGGGCAAGGCTGGACGCAAGCGCCACCTCGGCATAAGGCCGACGGTGCGCGGGACGGTCATGAACCCCGTCGATCATCCGCACGGTGGTGGCGAGGGGAAGAGCACGCCTGGTCGGGCTCCAGTTACGCCGTGGGGCAAGATCACGCAGGGCTCGCCAACAAGGAAGAAGCACAAGCGCTCGGACGCCATGATCGTGCGCCGGCGCAGGAAAGGAAGGAGGCGCTAGATGACGCGGTCCTCTAAGAAAGAGCCGTTCGTGGAGGAGCGCCTTATGGAGCGCATCCTCCGGATGAATGAGAAGAACGAGAAGCGGATGCTCAAGACGTGGAGCAGGTCCAGTGTGATCTACCCCGAGTTCGTCGGCCACACCATCGCCGTCCACGACGGGCGCAAGCACGTCCCCGTCTACTGCACGGAGTCGATGGTAGGCCACAAGCTCGGCGAGTTCGCCCCGACCCGTACCTTCCGTACCCACGTGAAGGGCGACAGGACAGCGAGGCGCCGATGAAGGCGAAAGCGAAATACGTCCGTATCGCCCCGCGCAAGGCGCGCCTGGTGGCCGACGAGGTCAGGGGCAAGAGGTACCCCGAGGCTGTCTCGCTCCTACGCTTCACCAACAAGCGGGCTGCGAAGATCATCGGCGATATAGTCCAGAGCGCCGCGGCCAACGCCGAGCACAACGACGCCACGGACCCCGAAGAGCTGTTCGTGCGTGAGATCC
>DASSJP010000509.1:0-2072 GCA_035691165.1 Rubrobacter sp. | reverse complement strand
AAAGGGTGTGGAAGGGCATGACTACGAGATCGTGGCCTTGAGTGGAACGTCCGGTGGTTCGATATGCGCTCTCTTGGCCTGGTACGGGTTGTTGATGGACGACACCAACAAGGCAGTCGAGCTACTGGATTCTTTCTGGCAGGAAAACTCTGCCAAATCGCTGCAGGATAGAATCCTCAACGATTGGCTACTTCAGGCGAATCGCTTCTTCGGCAATCTCGGCGGCACGCCGACCATCAGTCCGTACCTCACGCCTGCTTCCTCATGGGCCAGTGATCAGCTCAGGAGCATGCTGGAAAGGCATGTCGATTTCGGGAAGATCGAAGAGCTCGTAAAACCTTCGAGTCCTATGCTCCTGATCGGCGCCGCTGACGTAGTTAGTGGCAAATTCAAGGCTTTCAGCAGCAAGAGAGACAGGATCAACGTCGAAATGGTCCTCGCTTCGGCGGCACTTCCGACCTTGTTCAAGGCCGTGCACACAAACGGGGGTGTTTACTGGGATGGCTTGTTCTCGCAGAACCCGCCCGTACGCGAGCTCCCCCACGCCAAACCTGACGAGATCTGGGTGATACAGATTGATCCACAGAGGCGGGCTGGCGAGCCGACGACGATGCCCGACATCATGGATAGGCGTAATGAACTGGCCGGCAACCTTTCGCTGTACCAGGAAATATACTTCATAGAGAAGATCAACAAGTGGGTTACTAAGGGAGACCTTTCGGGCACCAAGCACAGGGTCATCGATGTGAAGTGGATCAAGTTGCTTTGGGACCTTGATTCCGAATCCAAGCTGAACCGCGATCCACGTTTTATACAGGAACTGATGGCCTACGGTGAGGATCGGGCCGAGGCGTTCCTGAACAGAGAACGCACGGAAGTCGGCGGAACGACTGGCTGAACGCGGCAGGGGGCATTACTCATGATCGCACAGCCATTTTCGTTGTAAGAGAATCTAACAGTCTGCCCGACTACCTACTCATGCGCCGGGCGGGTCTCGCAGTGGCCGTCTCGCCCCCGAATATACAAGAGGGCGGTAACGTCCCCTCTATTGTCTTCCTCGACGAGTAATTCCCGGTGTCGAGGTCGCCTGGTTCATTCCGGATTCATCGCCCCATGCTATAGGGTAGTGCCAGGCTGATAAATGATGATAAGTGGAGCGACGGAGTGAACGAGCGGATGCAAATCCAGGCGAAACCTTCTGGGAGCCCTTCATTTATGCTCGCGCCGACCAGGCTGTTGCAACGCAAGTGCGCCTGCGGCGGCACGCCAGGCCCTGACGGCGAGTGCGAGCAGTGCCGAAGGGAGAGATCGGCTCGGCAGCGCGATATGGCTGGTCAGAGAGTTCGTTCCAGCGCGTCAGCCGTAATGCCTGAGGTAGGACCGCACTCTGGTCACGACTTCGGCCGGGTGCGGGTCCACAAGCCCGGCGATGATCGGCTGCAAAAGCCGATCCCACACCTTTTCAGCGGCAAGAGCGATTGCAGCCCGACCTGGTTCGGAGATACGAGTCCGGAAGTAGATCCGAGTGGAGGGAGCTTCACGGGCCGGCTGGTCGTCACCTACAACGACGCCGCGCTCAAGGATCCATGCGTGCGCGAGTGCGTCGAGGTTCATGAGAGCGTTCACGTGGAACATCTCACCCCCATCGTGAAGAGAATCCATGATTGCGACGTGGCCGCTGGGAGTGATTGGGATAAGAAGGGGAAGTGCAACGAGATGGCTACGCGCGAGTTGGTAGCTATCAGGGCACGCTCGGAGTGCGAGGCCTACCGAAAGAGCTTCACCTGCCTGACCCTGAAGGTGCTCGATGCAAAGAGTCCGTGCTCAAAGCCTCCCCACAGGGAGCAGGTACAAAAACACCGCGGCTACGAGGGGTGCGAGATGAGACGGTATTGCGGGGAAGCTGGCACGCCCGAACTAGGGGTTCCGAATGTCTAGCCCCACCTCCTCCGCGAGGGTTCAGAACGTTCTCGACCAGCACGCTCGGCAGTGTCGGGGCTCGTCGACCGCTTGGTACATTTGAACTGCATCAGGTTGCGCCCGAGAAAGGCAACCCCGTCGTGGGGAAGCAA
>DASSJP010000508.1:0-2471 GCA_035691165.1 Rubrobacter sp. | reverse complement strand
TCCAGGGATTCTTCCAGGTCCTTGCCGGTGACGCCTTTCCCCTTCAGGTCGACAAGGATCAGGTGGTTGTCCGTACCGCCAGAGACGAGGTCTATACCGCCTTCCAACAGGCCCTCGGCCAGCGCTTTGCAGTTGGCGACGATCTGCCTAGCGTAGTCTTTAAACTCCGGCTGCAGCGCCTCGCCGAAGGCGACGGCTTTGCCTGCGATGGCGTGCATCAGGGGGCCGCCCTGCATTCCTGGGAAGACACGGCTGTTCACCTTCTTGGCGAACTCTTCGCGGCAAAGGATCATGCCCCCTCGGGCACCCCGCAGAGTCTTGTGCGTCGTCGTAGTCACGACCTCGCAGTAAGGGATCGGGGAAGGGTGGACGTCTGCTGCGACGAGGCCGGCGATGTGAGCCATATCCGTCAGGAAGAAAGCTCCGACCTCGTCAGAGATCTCGCGGAACTTCGCGAAGTCGAAGACTCGCGGGTAGGCGCTGGCTCCGGCCAGGATCATCTTCGGCCTCTCGCGGAGCGCGATGTCGCGGACCTGGTCGTAGTCGATGTAGCCGTCCTCGCCGACGCCGTAGTGGACGAAATCGTAGGTTCGTCCCGAGAAGTTGAACTTCGCCCCGTGCGTGAGGTGTCCCCCGTGGGCGAGGTCCATCGCGAGCACCTTCTCGCCGGGGTCGAGCAGGACGGAGTACGCCTCCTCGTTGGCCTGGCTGCCTGAGTGCGGCTGCACGTTGACGTGCTCGGCGCCGAAGAGCTTTTTCGCCCGGTCTATGGCGAGTTGCTCGGCCTTGTCCACCCACTCGCAGCCACCGTAGTAGCGCTTGCCGGGGTAGCCCTCCGCGTACTTGTTCGTCAGTACAGAGCCCTGTGCCGCGAGCACAGCAGGGGAGGTGAAGTTCTCGCTAGCAATAAGTTCTATGGTCGTGCGCTGTCGTTCCAGTTCGCCGTCGAGCGCCTCCTGAACCTCGGAATCGACGACCTCGGTATATGGTCCGATCAAGATCTACCTCCGCTTCGGGTTAGAGAAATGCCCGGCGCCGCGCCCGGGAAAATGGTGGTTGAGCGATCCTGTGGGGCTTTGATCTCCCCGCGTCCTCCCTACCAGCCCTGCAACTGTATTGAGTATAGACCTTATGGGTAGAGCCCTCAAATACTCACGAGACGGCCAACGAACCGTGCCGGGAGACCACTAGCGACCTGTCCTTGCCTCCCAGTCGTACATGAGCCTGCGCCTCAGCTCCCTGAAGTTCATTACCTCGAGCCTCACTCCATCGGGGTCTTCGAAGAACGTCGCGTAGTAATCCGGGCCGTACTCGGGATAGTAACGAGGTTCTGTGACCTCCACACCTATCTCCCGCAGGTTCTTGGCAGCGCGATCCACCGCGGCCTCGTCTATCACCCTGAAGCAGAGATGGTGCAGACCTGGCGCGTATGGGTCGTGATCTGGGGTGCCGTCCCTCGCCGGCCTCAGCGAGTAGACGAACTGGCGATTGAAATAGAAAAGGTGGGGATCGCCGCCAATGCTGCCGTTGTCTTTGCGAAAACCGAGAACCCTCATCACGCGGTCGTAGAATTCCTCGGATTTAACCATGTCGCGTACGGCGATGTATACGTGGTCTATTCCTATCGTCTCGACACTCACGCGCCCACCGTCCTCCTCAATCGACCTTCGCTCGTACCGTACGACTTCGTCCTCCAACACGCTTGATCATGTTTGCGACACGACCGTTCTGCGAAGTCACTGCTTCGCAAGCCGGCATAGTCCTTCCTCGGTCAACTCTTCGGTCGCGCGCAACAATCGCACCCGTCCACCTGAGAGATCGACGACGGCAGAGGCTTCCCCGCTTCCCGCCTCGCCTTCGACGACGACATCGACTGCAGAGAGGACCCTTGGCTCCACACTCTCCACGGAACTTGCATCACGTTCCCCCGACAGATTCGCGCTCGTGGCGTAGAGAGGACCACCATATGCTGCCAGGAGATCCCTTACCCTTCGTCCGTCCGGCACCCGCACCCCGATCGTTCCTCCGCCGGCGAGATCGAGGACGAGCGTGAGCGGTCCGGGCCAGTAGATTTCCGCGAGCTGCCTGGCAAGCGGGGGAACGTTGTCCGCCAATCCGAAAGCCTCATCCGCCGAGGCGCAGAGCAGGGCAATAGGCTTGTGAGCATCTCTGCCTTTGATCTCACGTACCCTGGATAGCCCTGACTCAGCCACGACGAGACCGACTACGGTCTCGGTGGGAACAAGGGCGACCTTCCCAGCTTTCAGGGCCACCGCGGCTTCTTCGGGCGAGACTATTTTCATCCCCCCTCCCACGTCAGCAGAGCAGCCCGTGGCGTGCCTGCCAGGTCGTTGCGAATATCGAGCGGTACGAAGCCGGACCGCTCTCCAAGATCCAAGACCGCCTCAGCCTGCCCGTCGCCGACCTCGAGCACCACGTCAGCGCCATCCGTGAGCAAGGCTGGTGTCTCC
>DASSJP010000507.1:0-2778 GCA_035691165.1 Rubrobacter sp. | reverse complement strand
TCAAGTTTTCCCTCCCTCACCAGCAGGGTCTGCGACTGTCCGAAGAGACTCGTCAGGAAGTGGGAGTCGCTGTTGCCCTCGGCGTGCTCGAATCTAACGTCCAGAGCGTCGAGAAATGCCCTGCAGGCGGCGGCCAGGTCACGCGGCACGTCTCTGTCGTAATCCTCGTTCACCGTCACTGCAGCGGTTGTGTGCGTCGATGAGATGATGCAGATACCCTCGTCCACGCCGGCCTCCCTGACGGCCTGTTTGACCTCGCCGGTGATCGAAACCAGTTCGTAGCGCTCGCCCGTCTGCACGGGTATGTCAGTGATCTTCATCTCTCTCCTTCCTCGAGGGCCTCCGGCAGATCCGCGATGCTGTCGATTACGAGATCTGCGTCCCTTGAATCGGTCCGCCACTTTCCGGTTCTGACCTGTATACTCGAGAGCCCGGCCCTTTTCGCTCCCGCAACGTCGGCCTCGGCGTCGTCGCCGACCATGGCTACTTCGCGGGCGGCGAGACCGAGATCTTCCAGTGCGATCTGGAAGAAGTCGACCTCGGGCTTGCCGACGATGGTTGCTCGCTTTCCGATCGCGTATTCCAGTGCAGCCACGAACGGTCCGGCGTCCAGAGAGAGGCCACTAGCCGTGCGCCAGTATCGATTCTTCTGCAAAGCAAGCAACTCCGCGCCGTCCATCAGGCAGCGAAAGGCCGTATCGAGCCTCGTGTACGTAAAGCCCTCTCCGAGGTCTCCGACAAGCACGAAATCAGGATGTTCCGTGGTGAAGGTGACCTCTGAGAGGTCTTCGAGCAACGACTCGTCCACGAGGGGGAAGCAGCTACTGGCTCCGATCCTGCCTGCCGCCGCAAGGGCCGGGGTGAAGATCTCCGTCTCATCGACGTGGAAACCCAGGGAGAACAGGTGTTCGCGCACCCACCTGCGTGGCTTCCTGGTGGTGTTGGTTACGTATCTGATAGCGAGCCCCGATGCCTTGAGAGACTCGACGGCTTCCTCGGCGCCCTCGACCGGTTCGTCACCGACGTAGAGCGTCCCGTCCAGGTCCACCAGCAGCCCCCTGACGCGCATGCGTCCATGATAGCCGCACACAGCGTTACGGGCATTATCCGGGGGCGGAATCACCCACAGCTCATCGCCGATTCATCGCTGCTTCATCGTCTCCTGCTTAACTGCCGGGAGGTAGGCGCCTCTTCGAGGCAGCAGTGGGGATCTCAAGAGAAGAGAGGGGATCAGGGAGCAAGGGAAGAACGGTTAACGCGACGAGCATCATATCTGCCGTCCAGGAACGACGATAACAGGAAGGAGAACTCTTCGATGCCAACATTCAACGAGAACGTCTTCGTCAACGGCCAGCTGAGCGTCGCCAGGCCCTGGTCGGACTGGATCTTCTTGCAGCAACAGCGCGACGTCGGAGGCGGAGGCGGCTTCCACGTGCACAATCCGTGGGGCAACTCGACTGCACCCCAGGGAGCGGCGGACAGAAACCGGCTGGAGATCGGCTACCGTACCGCCTCGGGCCAGGATCTGTGGGGACAGCTCGTGATACACGGGCCGACGGGCAACGTTGGCATCGGGACAGTAAGCCCGCAGCAGAAGCTGGCCGTCGCCGGTGGAGGCGCCACCATCAACGGCGTTAGCGTCGGGTCGGACGTTCCCCAGATAAACTACCCGTTCGAGTACGAGACCGTAGGGGTCACCCAGACCAACTTCAACCTCCGCCTGCAGTCTCCGAACGCGATCGTATTCCACACCGGCGGCAACCCGCCGGGCGAGAAGGTCCTCATCACCGCCGACGGCGACATCCGCCTTCTGGGAGCAGACTGCGCCGAGTACTTCGAGGTTGATGAAGGGGCCGAGGTCGAGTCCGGAACCGTCCTGGTAATCGGGGATGACAGCACGCTGCACGAGTGCGAAGAGGAATACGACAAGCGGGTCGCCGGCGTGGTCTCTGGGGCTGGAGGATTGAAACCGGGGATCGTACTCGACAACGGGACCGAAGAGGTGGGCGTCCCCGTCGCGCTCACGGGAAAGGTGTATTGCAAGGTAGACGCCGAGTACTCGTCCGTCGAGGTCGGCGATCTGCTCACGACCTCATCCACCCCTGGTTACGCAAAAAAGGCCATCGACAGCACGAGGTACTTCGGCTCCATCCTCGGGAAGGCGCTCGCCCCGCTCACCGAGGGACGCGGCCTGATCCCGGTCCTCGTCGCGCTTCAGTAGGAGGAGGGTCATGGCAGCATCGATCCGTGACCTCGCAGGTTGCGTGGGGATCAGCGGTTCTTTCTCGATACTCGGGGACTTCTTCGGGTTCGCCCGCAGGAGGCTCCCTCCAGACCCTACGGGCGTGCGGGTCGAGGTGTCGCTGAAGGAGCAGATCACACGTCTTCGCGGTGTACACTCCAACTTGAACGTCATCGCCGTTGGAAGCGACCAGTTCACGGACGGAGACTACATCCAGATCGACTACAGCATCATCAAGCTGCGCAACGTCTACCGTCCCGTCGGCGTGGGGATCGGAAGGGTACAGCACTGGGTGGTCTCGACGGCCGACGCGAACGGGCTCGACACTCCGACGACGGAGGGAGACCTCGAAGACCTGACACAAGACTGGACGGTCCCGAACGACGGTATCGACCTTTTCGTCCCGCACAACATGTCGATCCCCTCGAACGGCGGCCAGCTTCTCGGGCGGTCGGCCATAGACGGGCCCTGCGACAAGGACGCGAAGGGCATGAACGGCGCAACCTGCGGCCAGTGGGGGAGCGAGCAGACCGCGC
>DASSJP010000506.1:0-2376 GCA_035691165.1 Rubrobacter sp. | reverse complement strand
TCCTGATCATCGTCGGCGGCGCCCTGGTCGTGAGCTTCTGATTCCTCGAAGACTACGTGGCAGCCGCAGTATCCCGCTAGGCGCTAAGATGAAGCGTCGCTGAACGTAGATTTGGAGGCTGGAGTGGGTTATCTGCCCATCGAGGACCACGGCATTATCGGGAACCTCCACACCGCGGCACTGGTCGGTATGGACGGCACAATAGACTGGATGTGCCTGCCTGCTTTCGACTCCCCGAGCGTCTTCTGCGCCATTCTCGACGATGAGAAGGGCGGGCACTTCGCCCTGCGCCCTGTCGAGTACACCCGCAGCCAACAACTCTACCTGCCCGACACGAACGTGCTCCTGACCCGTTTCTTCTCGCCGGAGGGACTGGCTGAGACCCTGGATTTCATGCCGACAATGACGAGCCGGGGCGAACGTCACAGGCTCGTCCGCAATGTCCGCGTCATCAGGGGAAGGATGATTTTCCGCGCCGAGTGTCGGCCAGCCTTCGACTACGCCCGACAGAAACACTCGGTCTCTCTCGGGAAGTCGGGTGCTGTCTTCTCGTCGGAGGAGATGAGTTTGGGACTTGCGACCGACGTAAGACTTGAGAAGGCGAACGGGGGAGCGGAGGCACGGTTCACGCTGGGGCAGGGCGAGAAGGCAACGTTCGTCCTGGCTCATCTCGAAGAGGACGAGGGGCCCGGGGAGATACTCTCGCACGTCGGGTTCGAGGAGTTGTTGCACGATACGCTGCGCTACTGGCGGCGCTGGCTTTCCAACAGCACATATCATGGGCGGTGGCGGGAGATGGTCCATCGTTCCGCCCTAGTCCTCAAGCTCATGGTCTACGACCCGACGGGGGCCCTGGTGGCCTCCCCGACCATGGGGTTGCCCGAGAGGATAGGGGGCGCACGCAACTGGGACTACCGCTATACGTGGCTCAGGGATGCGGCGCTCGCGCTGTACGCCCTGATCTACGTCGGCTTCGAGGACGAGGCGCACAACTTTATGAGCTGGCTGAGGGACCGTTGCCAGGAGGACGTAGACGGCCTCTTGCAACCTCTCTACGGCATCGACGGCCGTGCGGACATTACCGAGACGGAGCTCACGCATCTGTCCGGATACATGAACTCCTCACCCGTACGGCTCGGCAATGCCGCACACAGCCAGCGGCAGCTAGATCTCTACGGGGCCGTCCTCGATGCGGCCTACCTCTACAACAAGTACGGTGCGCCCCTCGACTACGACCTCTGGAAGAACCTCCGGAAGATCCTCAACTGGCTCAGCGAGAACTGGCGGGAACCAGACGAGGGCATCTGGGAGGTGCGCGGGGGACGGCGGCAGTTCGTCTCCTCCAAGCTTCTGAGCTGGGTAGCGCTGGAGCGGGCAGGCAGGATCGCCCGCCAGCGCGGACTACCCGGCGGGGACGGGCGCTGGCAGGTCGAGCGCGACGCGATCTACGAGCAGATCATGGAGAAGGGCTGGAATCCCCGGAGGAACAGCTTCGTCCAGTACTACGGTTCCGACGCCCTAGACGCCTCGCTGCTCATGATGCCTCTGGTCAAGTTCGTCGGTCCGACCGACCCGCGTTGGATCGCCACCCTCGACCGTATCCAGCAGGAACTGTCTTACGACACCCTCGTGGACCGCTACCAGACCGAGCAGGCAGCCCCTGACGGCCTCGAAGGGAGCGAGGGGAGCTTCAGCCTGTGCTCTTTCTGGCTCGTCGAGTGCCTCACGCAGGCCGGGCGCCTGGATGAAGCCCGCCTGGCTCTGGAGAAGATGTTCTCCTACGCCAACCACCTCGGGCTGTACGCCGAGGAGATCGGGCACTCAGGAGAGTCTCTTGGCAACTTCCCCCAGGCTTTCACCCACCTGGCGCTTATCAGCGCCGCCGTGCACCTGGACAGGGCGCTCGGAGCGCGTTGAGTTCCCCGCTGTTCGAGGCCGTCCCGAACTTCAGCGAGGGAAGGGATGGCACGAAGATCTCCCGCATCGTAGATTCCGTACGTGCCGTCCCCGGCGTCCGCATCCTCGGACTTCACTCCGATTTTGATCACAACCGGAGCGTCCTGACTTTCGCCGGTGAGGAGGACCCGGTTCTGGCCGGCGCCGTCTCGCTGGCGAAGGCGTGCGCAGCGGAGCTGGATCTCACCGCCCAGTCCGGGGAGCATCCGCGGATGGGCGTGCTCGACGTACTACCCTGCGTGCCCCTCGAAGGCGCCACGATGGACGACGCTGTGAGGCTGGCACGCCGCGCGGGGGAGAGCCTTGGTTCACTGGGGTTCCCCGTATTCCTTTACGGGGCCGCCGCGGATGCCTCTCACCGCCGCACGCTTCCGGACGTCCGGCGGGGCGGCTACGAAGGCGTCGCCTCCCGCCTCGAAG
>DASSJP010000505.1:0-3027 GCA_035691165.1 Rubrobacter sp. | reverse complement strand
GACGCCACGCGCGAGAACATGGGCCAGATCATCCCCGTGGAGATAACGGTTTACGAAGACCGCTCCTTCACGTTCATAACCAAGACGCCGCCGGCCGCATTCCTGCTCAAGCAGGCCGCCGGCCTGGAGAAGGGCAGCGGCGAGCCGAACAGCAACAAGGTCGGCTCCGTGAGCCGGGCGCAGGTCGAGGAGATAGCACGTACAAAGATGCCCGACCTCAACGCCGCGGACATCGATGGCGCCGCGAAGATCGTCGAGGGTACGGCAAGGAGCATGGGGATTACGGTAAATGGGTAGAAAATTACTTGAACAGAAGTCGAGGATAGATCCCGAGCAGAAGTACACGCCGCGTGAGGCTCTGGAGCTACTAAAGGATCTCGAAGGTGCTAACTTCGACGAGAGCGTCGAGGCGCATATCCACCTGAACGTCGACCCAAGGCGCGCCGACCAGATGGTGCGCGGCACGCTGATGCTCCCGAACGGCACCGGCAAGACCCGCCGCGTCGCTGTCTTCGCCGAGGGTGAGAAGGCCAGAGAGGCCGAGGAGGCGGGGGCCGACGTCGTTGGCTCCGACGACCTCGCGGCCAGGATCAAAGAGGGTTTCATGGACTTCGACGTGGCCGTGGCGACGCCGGATCAGATGAGGTCCGTGGGCCAGCTCGGTCCCGTCCTCGGTCCGCGCGGGCTTATGCCGAACCCCAAGAGCGGCACCGTCACGCAGGACGTGGGAAGGGCCGTCGAGGAGATCAAACGCGGCAAGATCGAGTACCGCGTTGACCGATACGGGATCATCCACGGTATCATCGGCAAGAAGTCCTTCGACGTGGATAGCCTGGTCGAGAACTTCTTCGCCCTGCGCGAGGAGCTACAGCGGGCCCGTCCGGCCCCCGTGAAGGGCCGCTACTTCAAGTCCGTCGCGCTCACGACGACGATGGGGCCGTCCGTGAAGGTTGACCCCGCGGTGGAGAAGGATTAGTATCACGCGCGGACTTTAGTTAACAGCAAGCCGAAGACAGCCGGGGTCCGAAGTGACTTAATCATCCGGCCGAGGTTGCGGAAAGCTTTCGAGGGATAAGCCCCGAGCGCCTCTGCGGCCTCGGGGCTTTCTATTCGTAGAGGAGTTGGAGTGAACAGGGAAGAGAAAGTACAGGTGATAGAGCGCCTCGCCGCGAAGCTGCGGGCCGGCTCTGCTGTGCTCGTGGACTACCAGGGGATGGACGTCGCCAGGAGCACCGACCTCCGTCGGCGCAGCCGCGAGTCCGGCGTAGACTTCGTTGTAGCGAAGAACACGCTCACCAAGCGGGCCGCTGACGCGGCAGGCGTAGAGGGGCTCTCCGAGTTCCTTGTCGGGCCGACGGCCCTCGCCTTCTCGGAGGACCCTGTCGCGAGCGCGAAGCTGATGGCGGAGTTCGCCGACCAGGTCGAGTCGTTCGCGCTGAAGGGTGGTCTCCTCGAAGGCGGCCGCGTCCTCGACGAGGCCGAGGTCGTGGCACTGAGCAAGCTGCCGTCAAGGGATCAGCTCATCGCGCAGATCGTCGGAGGCATCTCCTCGCCGCTCACGGGGCTGGTCACGGTGCTCAACAACACCATCCAGGGTCTGGTCGTGGCGCTCGGCCAGATCGCCGAGCAGAAGCAGAGCGCCGAACAGTCGTAAGTAAGTCGACACAGGAGGACAGAAGATGGCGGTTAACAAAGAAGAGTTGATGGAGTCGATCGAGAACATGACCGTTCTCGAGCTCTCCGAGCTGGTGAAGGCGCTGGAGGAGCGCTTCGGTGTCTCCGCGACGGCGGTCGCGGCAGGACCTGCGGTCGCCGCCGGCGACGGCGCTGCCGAGGCCGAGGAGGAGCAGACGGAGTTCGACGTCGTGCTCCAGGGCCCTGGGGAGAAGAAGATCCAGGTCATCAAGGTGGTCCGCGCCGCGACAGGCCTCGGCCTGAAGGAGGCGAAGGCCCTCGTTGACGAGGCCCCGAACCCCGTCAAGGAGGCCCTGAGCAAGGAGGACGCCGAAGCTCTCAAGACCCAGCTCGAAGAGGCTGGAGCCAGCGTCGAGCTGAAGTAGCCTTATAGCTGTCAGGTTTCAGCTGTCAGCCAGGAGCTGGCGCAGGCGGCGCTCCCGAACGGGAGCGCCGCCACTTTGCTTGGCGCGACCGTGAATGACTCGTCGGGTGGTCTTCGTGCGGCCTCGTCGTGCGCTTGTGGAAGCTGACGGCTGACAAGCTGATAGCTTCCTTTGTGGCATGCTGCGAAGGGCTGTGCTACACTCCGCGCGCCGGTTCCAGACCGGCGACATAAATATTTGCGATCTTACCTTGACTTGCCCGGGTGGTAGGGGTAAGATACTCGTTTGCGTGTTCGGCCATTCTTTCAACGACCCATGCGGAGGAGAGCTAACTTGGTGAGCCCTGTCGTGCGCCGGAAACGGCACCCGTATGCTCGGTTACAGTCCACAGAAGTTCAGTTGCCGGATCTCGTCGAGATCCAGCTGAATTCATTTAAGAAGTTCCTGGATGAGGGTATTCAGAAGACCTTCACGGAGATCTCCCCCATAGAGGACTACACGGGCTCTTACGCCGTGGAGTTCGGGGAGGGGCGGTTCGAGGATCCGCCAGTCTCCGTGGAAGAGTGCATGTCCAAGGACAAGACGTACGCGGCGCCGCTATTCGTGAAGGTCCGCTTCATCGTCAAGGAGACGGGAGAGGTCAGGGAGCAGGACGTCTTTATGGGCGACTTCCCGCTCATGACCAGCTCGGGTACCTTCGTTATCAACGGTACAGAGCGCGTCGTCGTGACGCAGCTCGTACGCTCGCCCGGCGCCTATATCATGGAGCCGAAGGACGCGAGCAAGCAGGTCCTGACGGCGAGCCTCATGCCTGGACGCGGGTCCTGGCTCGAGTTCGAAGTCGAGACCAAGGGCTACGTCTCAGTGCGCATCGACCGCAAGCGGAAGCTACCCGTCACGGTGCTGCTCAAGGCGCTCGGGATGGGTGGGCCCGAGGAGATACTTTCGCGCTTCGAGGATTCGTGGC
>DASSJP010000504.1:0-8658 GCA_035691165.1 Rubrobacter sp. | reverse complement strand
TAGAGACGACGTGACGGAGGCTGTCCTGAAGGGGTTGGTCAGGGCTGTCGCGCTGGTGATAGCCTCCATCATCGTTCGGCAGCTTGCCGCGAGCCGGAGGTAAAGCAGGCCCGGCCTTCAATGAGGAGATAGAGGATGGATCTGGCATCGGGAGCGCAGATCCTTTCTTCCGTCGCCGTACTTCTTCTGGCTATATTCGCATTCTTCCAGGTGATGGAGCAACGCGCGGCCCGCATAGCCCAGGATAGCCCGCAGATTCTGGTCGACGTGAACTACAGCCAGCGCACCATGATCAATATTGTCGTCCGGAACATCGGGAGGGGGGCCGCGAAGGACATCAGGTTCGACTTCTCGGCGCCAGTCGAGAGCTCGGGTGGACAGACGATCTCAGACCTCGCCTACTTCAAGGAGGGCATCGCCTTCCTGGCGCCGAACACGGAGATCGCGACGGTCTGGGACTCCTACTCCGACGCCGTTGCGGTCTTGAAGGAGAAGGGCCTCAAAAACGGCATAACGGTTACGGTAAAGTACAAGGATCTCAGGGGGAAAGCCTACAGTACCCCCTGGACGATCAACCCGCTGATCCTCGAGGGCAGCGGTTACGCCGATTACAGGGAATTCGAGGACCTGGTGAGGGCTCTGGAGAAGATCTCAACGGACATCGAGGGCCTGAGAGAAGCCACGACCCGCCTCGAAGGTGAGACGCCGGAGAGTCCTCGCCGTACTGACGAGGACCCACGTTAGGGTCGATGCCGCTGCGCTCCCTCTGATATATTTGGCCCGAGGGGCAGGTTCTCACAAAGGGGAGAAGTATCATGGCTACGGTCCGCGAGGCGACCTTCGATCTCTTACGCGGCTTCGGGATAACGACCGTCTTCGGCAACCCCGGCTCGACCGAGCTGCCGTTCCTGAAAGACTTCCCCGTGGACTTCCGATACGTGCTCGGTCTGCAGGAGGCGACGGCTCTCGGGATGGCCGAGGGTTTCGCACAGGGCACGGGACGTGCTGCCCTCGTCAACCTGCACACAGGACCCGGCCTCGGCAACGCGATGGGGGCCATGATCACAGCGTGGCACAACAAAACCCCGCTCCTCGTCACGGCAGGACAACAGGACAGGCGTCACAGCGCCCTTGAGCCTTTGCTTACCGGCGGGCTCGTCGAGCTAGCGCAACCTTACGTCAAACGTAGCTTCGAGCCCGTGCGGGCCGAGGACGTGCCGGGGGAGATCCGGCGCGCCTACCATACAGCGATGCAACAGCCCCGAGGTCCCGTCTTCGTCTCCATCCCGATGAACGACTGGGAGGCCGAGGCAGAATCGCTGGAAGACCACGACGTGATCCACCGCACAGCCCCCGACCCGGAGGCTATGGAACGATTCGCCAGCGTTCTCACGGAGGCGCGAAACCCCGCCATCGTCGCAGGAGCAGGCGTCGAGCGGGCCGGGGCCTTCTATGACGCCGTCACGCTCGCCGAGAAGATCGCCGCGCCGGTCTGGCAGGACCCCATCTCACCACTCGCCAGCTTCCCACAGGACCACCCGCTGTTCCAGGGGCATCTTCCACCGGCCCAGAGGCAGCTGGCCGAACTACTCAGTAACCACGACGTCGTCCTCGTCCTCGGCGCGCCTGTCTTCCTCTACTATCCCTACGTTCCAGGCCCGACCGTCGCTGGCGGGGCGCGTGTGCTCCACGTCTCAGAAGACCCCGAGGAGGCGGCCCGCGCGGCCGTCGGGACCAGCCTCGTCGGGGACGTGGGGCTGGCGATCCGTGGCCTCACAGAGCTGTTGCCCAGTACGGACCGCCCTCTCCCGCCGGCCCACGAGCCGCCTCCGGAGCCCGGAGCAGGAACGCCGATGTCGGTGGAGTACGTGATGCACACTATCGCCGGGGTCCTGCCCGAGGAGGCGGTCGTCTTCGACGAGACGGCATCGAGCAAGGCGAAGCTCCACAGGTACGTGCGCTTCAACCGGCCGGGCGGCTACCACACCTCGGCGGCCGGTGGACTCGGATTTTGCATGCCAGGCTCCGTCGGGTTCAAGCTCGCCGTGCCCGAGAGGCCCGTTGTCTGTGCCATCGGTGACGGATCGAGCATGTACTCGATCCAAGCTCTCTGGAGCGCCGCCCGCTACGGGGCCGACGTGGCTTTCCTCGTCGTTAACAACAGGGGATACTCCATCCTCAAAGGTTTCCGCGACGCCATCGGCGCGGGGGACAGCGTGCCCGGGCTCGACGTTGAGGGCATAGACTTCGCCGGCGTCGCAAGAGGGCTCGGCGTTGACGGCGAGAAAGTGGAGGAGGCCGGGGATCTTCTCCCCGCCGTCAAACGGGCCATGAACGCAGGAAGGCCGTATCTGCTCGACGTCGTGGTCGCCCCCGAGGTACCCGCGCTCCTGAGCTAGAGGAGATCCCGCGTGGCAGACGTCTTCGTTGTTGGTTCGATCAACCAGGACTTCGTCCTGAAAGTGGAGCGCCGCCCCGAGCCGGGCGAGACGGTCACCGACGCGCAGCTCTCCAAGGGCAACGGTGGAAAGGGGGCCAACCAGGCCTCTGCGGCTGCCCTCCTCGGCGCGAGCGTCGTCATCCTCGGCCGCGTTGGCGACGACGGTTTCGGCGAGCCACTCGTACGGTCGCTCGCCGACAAAGGCGTCGATACCAGCCTGGTCGAAGAGGCCCCTGGTTCGTCTACAGGCACAGCCTTCATAACCGTCACGCCGGATGGGGAGAACGCGATCACGGTCGCCCCCGGCGCGAACCGCAGCATCACGACGGAGGACGTGGACGAGGATTCAAGATATATCAGTGAAGCACAGATACTCGTCGTCCAGATGGAGGTCCCGCCTGAGGTCGTTCTGCGGGCCGCCGAGGTCGCAGCAGGTAGCGGGACCCGCGTGCTGGTCAACCTGGCCCCTCCTTTCGAGGTGCCGCGGGCGCTGCTGGAGATGCTTGATCCTCTCGTGGTCAACGAGCATGAGGCTGCCTTCCTCCTCGGAGAGAGGGTTGAAGGGGTGGATGGGGCACTTTCTGCGGCCCCGGAGCTTCTTGCCCTCGGGCCGAAATCCGCCGTGATCACGGTCGGAGAAAACGGCGCCGTGTTCGCTGAGGGCGAGTCCGCGAAACACATCCCCGCCCCCAAGGTGGAAGTCGTTGATACCACAGGCGCCGGAGACGCCTTCGTCGGGGCGCTGGCCGCGCGGCTCGCAAAGGATGCATCACTGGAAGCCGCCGTGGCCTACGCCGTGCGCGCCGGAGCGGCGGCCGTGACGAAGGAGGGGGCCCAGGGAGCGCTCCCGACCCCCGATGTGGTAGAGGCTTTATAGAGCACGTCAGCGAGGCCACGCCTTTCTCGAACGTTACCCTTCGCTGCGGCGCCGATTTTAGACTTACGTCCGGCTGGTAGCTCCTGCGAAGAAGACCGGGCCGTGCGTCTGGACCGTGTCGGGCTCGAAGCCGGCGTGGTCGAGGAGACTGTGGACCTCGTCGGGGTCGAAGAACTTGAGGCCGCCCCTGGAGAGGAGTCGCTGCAGACGGTGTCCACCGGGCGTGCTGGCGCGAAGGATGCCCATGATGGCGAGGCGTCCTCCTGGTTCGAGGATGCGGCGAGTCTCACGCATGACCCTGGCTGGGTCCCCGAACTCGTTGAGTGAGCCGCCACACACGGCGCCTGCGAAACTAGCGTCGATGAAAGGGAGGCTCGCGGCGCTCGCCCTGATGAAGGACGGTTTCGCGCCGGACCTGCGGGAGCGTCGGGCGGCTTCTCTCAGCATGGATGGGGAGATATCTATCCCGACGGCATCGCCGAGCTCGCTGGCGAGGCTGCGAGTATAGAGGCCGGAGGAGCAGCCGAGGTCGAGGTAGCGGCCACCGCGAACGGGGCGGACGAGGCTTGTGACGATCTCTATCTCCCGCTCGTTGGGGAACAATTCGCCCGTGAGCAGGCTGAGAGAACGTTTGCGCCAGAGGGGTTCGTAGCCTCGTCCTGCGCCTGGCAGGAAGTTGGTGAGGTTGGCGACGTTGTCCGCGCCGGTGCGGGCACTCAGGAGGTCAAGGTATCCGTTCTTGATCTTATAGGTGTCGCCCGTCGCTGGGGAGCGGGCTTCGCCGGTCAGTATCATTCCGTCTTCCTCGATGCCTCCGGCGTAGACTAGGCCACCGTTGTCCGAAAGACGGACGATTGAGAGCAGGTCCCGCTTGATCAATTAGCGGCGTCTTCTGTCGCGCAGGCGGTTCAGGCGGGCATCGTATCCCCTGACGGAATCCACGAAGGCGCCTGACTGTTCGGGACGGGGCGCGGCGTTTAGCGTGGGGTAGGTGCCTTCGTGGAAGACCAGTGGACCTTTGCGTGTATCTCCCAGACGGACCTCGACGACCCGGCCGAGGAACAGGTCGTGGTCTCCTCCGGCGTAGATCTCGGCCAGCTCGCACTCTATTACCCCGAGGGCGCCTGCCGCCAGCGGGGCGCCTGTCGAGCCGTAGCCGCCGCCCAGAGAGTGGAGCGCGGGGAGACCGCTGGAGCGCTCGGGTGAGGCGAAGAGCCTGCTTAGCCCTTCCTGGTCGTCTGCGAGGACGTTAACCGCGAAGTAGCCTTCCTCCCTGATGCGGGGGTTCAGGCGCGCCTCCTTGTGGACGCTGACGAGGAAGAGAAGCGGGTCGAGGGAGACGGAGATCACCGCGTTCGCGGTCATTCCCTCGACTTTCTCCTCGCGCCCGCTCGTCACGACGGTCACGCCTGTGGGGAAGTGGCTCATCACGCTCCGCAAAGCGTCGGCGTCGGCTTCCCTGACCTCCCAGGGGTACTCGTTCGCGCCGATCGAGCCGTCAGGCGGCATCCTTACCCTTTCCGGTAGGCTGGACGCTCTGGAGGCTACTACGCACTCGTGTCCCCCACAAGATAACGTCCCACGCGCAACTCCTCGGGCCACCACTGCCCGACCGTCTCCCTATCCGAGCCGTACCAGCGACCGAGACGCCGATTGTGATGGACGCCGTCCAGGATCAGGCTCTCCGAACCGGGGAGCAGGGCCGCCTCGACGGGCACGACCCCGTCTCCTGCCACGCGCCCGTCTTCGACGAACCTCTCGTAGCGCTTGCGGGCCTTCGGGGAAGAGGCCCCGTCCATAGCAGATCCGGCCACCGAGAGGTACCGCAGGCCGTCGTGGAGGGCGCCGGGGAACAGTTCGTTCACGAGGGTGATGGGGGCGAGGCGTTCCTTAGGTGCGATGGCATGCGGAGTACCGAGAGTGATCAGGCGCTCCACCCGACGGTGTCCCGAGTTACGACGGCCGCCGTAAGGAGGATCTCCGCCTATGTACACCCTGCACGCGAGACCACCGGCCGAATGACCAACGAGCACCGCTCTTTTTGCCTCGCTATCCAGCAGCGCCCTGTCCACCGTGCTCGCCACCTCGAAGACCAGCTGTCCGAAGCCCCTGAAGTATCCCATTAGCCAGTCCAGGGGCGTAATCGGGGCAACGTGCACCTCGGAGCCTGAGATCTCGCGCAGCATGTCCGCAAAGTCCTTATAACTACCAGGCCACCACGTAGCCCCACCGACGATAACTATGGGCGCGCTCGACATACCAGGGAGTATATCCGCCCGTCAGGCCAGGCTCGTATGGAGACCGTCCAAGACGAACTGGACGGCGAGCGCGGCGAGAAGCACGCCGAGGACGCGCGAGAGTACGTTCGCCCCTGTCTCCCCGAAGAGCTGCATGACGCGCGGGGCGAGGAGCAGCGAGAGGAGGGTCAGAACCAGGATCACAAAGAGCACTCCCATGAATATCAATAGGTTGCCCGTGCTGCTCCCGCCAGCGTAAAGTAGGACCGTGGTGATCGCACCGGGTCCCGCCAGCAACGGGATGGCGAGAGGGAACACCGATATGTCCTGCTGGTAGGACTCCTCCTCCTGCTCGCGCACCGACGTGGCGCGCATCCCTGAAGGTCTCGCGAAGACCATGTCGAGTGAGAGGAGGAAGAGCAGCAGTCCGCCCGCGATCCGGAACGCAGGGAGCCCGATGCCGAGAGCCTCAAGCAGCACGTCACCTGCGATGGCGAACACGTAGAGGATGAGGGCGCCGAGCAGAGTGCCCCTGATGGCCGACTCGCGCTTATGTTTCTCGGAGAAACCGCGTGTGAGCGCGGCGAAGATGGGGGCGAGACCCAGCGGGTCAACGACCACCAGAAGCGTCACGAAAGCGTTGAATACGAACTCCATAACCGTGAGACTTTACCTCACAATCATGGCCCTGTGGCGGGGGTGACGCGCCACTCGCCCCTCAACGACCGCGCCCGCTCCATGGTTGAAGCCCGGATGCGAACCTCCGAAGCTTCGTAACGCCCGCGCACCTCCTCAGAGAGCGCCCGTGTCACCCGTGGTACGTCCACAGGCAGGTCCCCGACGCTCTCGGGCCGGAACGGTAGCCCGAGAAAACCGTAGAAGCGCTTCAGGACGGTCCGGATCTCCGCCGTCTCCGAGACGAGGACGAGGGCTTCGAGCCGCGCTGCCCTGCGGGTGACGCGCTGCGCCAGGCCCGCGTGCTTGACGCCTCCCGGACCGCCGGAGCGCACAGAGTATGCCCCGGGACAGAACTCCCCATCGACCTCGCCACGCTCCGCATCGACCCCTACCCGTCGCAACGCGGACGCTATGAGATCCAGGCCCTCCGAGTAGCGCTCGAAGAGGCCGTGACGCAAGTCCTCCACCGGAAACGTGAGCGAGAACGACAGGGAGCCCCAATTCGCCGCCACAGCCCCTCCGCCCGAGTTCCGAACCAGCACAGGGAAACCGAGGTCCGAGGCGGCTTCTGTCGCCGCTTCGAAGCCCGCCAGACGCGTCTCCTGCCGCGTCGCCCCGACGTAGCGCGAGGAGGTCCACATAAGGGCTACTGGATCTCGTTCTCCCGCCGCGACCTCCTCCAGCACGGCCTGTTGCAGCCCGAAGCCGTCCTCGGGATCTTCGAAGGTCTCAGCGACCAGGATCTCCATGTGCTTACTTGCGGGCAACGAACATGCCTACGTCTTTTATGACGTGGATAGCGCCCTGCGAAGCCAACTCTTGGTCCAGGCGTTCGATCTGATCGGACACTCTCAGGCCGAACTGGTCGGCGTTCAATTCCAGCACCGCGCCGTCTGCCGCCGATCCTGATAACAGGTATTCCATCAGCGGTCCGGTTTCGGTGACGACGAGCGCATCTTGGTTTCGTCTTAGCGTGACCTCCGGAAACCAGGGCGAGAGTTGTTCGGCACCGTTTTCCAAACTGAATTCCAGAACATCCCGAAAGTAACCGTCAGTGGGGCGTGACGGATCCAGGACGCGCTGCATCCAACCCATCTCGCTGTGCGTGTTCTTGCCGTTCGTCGCGGCGTATAGTGTACCGCGGGTCCGCAATACCCGTGAGATCTCCGCGAGCGCAATGGGCCTATCTGGAACGTGGTAGAGCATGTGATTGGCTACGACGGCATCGAATCTCCCATCCTCGAACGGGATCTCCCTGGCGTCCGCGAGACGGAACTCGAACCGCCGGTCTGACCCGAGGCGGGCTTCGGCCTCAGATACCATCCCTGGCGAGGCGTCTGTCAGCGATATGCTCCATCCTTCGGGGAGGCTGCCCAGGTTCTCCGTCCACAGGCGGCCAGGACCGCACCCGACCTCCAGGATGCGGGACTGCGCGGGAAGGTCGAATTGATCGAAGTTCCAGCGTGGCAGACCATACGAGTTGGTGCTGAACCGTTCATGCAGCGCGATGCGCGCGTTCAGGTTCGAGGCGTCACGGTACTGCCTCGTTACGCATTCCGGGTCCGAGTACGTTCGCTTCGCCTCCTGTCCTGGCTTCGACTGACTGATCTGGTCCTCCACAATGCTACGATAGCAAGCGTGGTAGACACCGGCTCGGTAGTTTTGAGGCCGGGAAAGGGTCCGATGCCTTCCAACGAAATACCTGCGGTCGCCACGGAAGCGGTACTGGAGACGCCGAGATTATGGGTCGAGCCCCTGATGCCCGCCCACGCCATCAGGCTCTACGAGAGTTTGCAGGACGAGCGGCTGTACGAATATATCCCCCAGAACCCTCCGGCTTCGCCGCGGGCGCTGGAGGCTCGCTACGTGGATCTATCGTCGCGACGCTCTCCCGATGGTCGCGAGGCTTGGTTGAACTGGGCGCTACGAACGCGCCGCTCCGGCGACTATGTTGGTGTTCTCGAGGCCACGGTACACCAAAACCTGACCGCTGCGATCGCCTACATGGTCTTCGTGCCTTTTCAGCGGCGGGACTTTGCTACTGAAGCGTGTGGCCGCCTGCTCGCGCATCTCTTCGAGGACTATCGGGTGAGGGTGGTCGCGGCGGAGATTGACACCCGGAATGTCGCCTCCATCGCTCTCGTCAAGTCTCTGGGTTTCGAGCGCGTCGCTTTTCACAGAGACGCAGATTACTTCAAGGGCTCGTCCAGCGACGAGTACCGCTACGAGCTTGGAGAGAGTCTCTGGGCCGGGATGCGCGTCGGTTCCTCCGGATTGGATCGACCGCGGTGCTAAGATAGCAGCCCGGAAATAGTGCCGGAACGTATGGAGGACGATGCTCCAGCAGGAAGCCATGATCGAGCGTACGCGCAGCGTCTGCCGGGAGGACGAACGCCTCGCGGCGGCGATGATGTACGGCTCCTTCG
>DASSJP010000503.1:0-2059 GCA_035691165.1 Rubrobacter sp. | reverse complement strand
CTCGGGGACTTCTCCAGCGGCAGGAACGAGTGGGCTGCGTTTCCGGCGAAGAGGCCGCGGGCACGCTCTCCCTCGAACGCGCTCTCGGCCAGGCTGCGGGCCGGGCGGAGCGCACGCAGCGCCGAGGCACCCAGGGCGATGGGGTGACGGATCAGCCGTGGCGAGCCGACGAAGTAGGATGCTATCCTCGGGGCGTCTTCGGCCACGCTCTCCATGAGCCTCCGGTAAGCTGGCGCGTCGGAGCCTAGAGACCCGGCCGTTTCCTGCACGGAGCGCTCCAGGACGGCGGTCGTGCCATCGTCGAACGGGTGGGCGAGCGGAGCAGGGGGGTGGACCCACTCGAGGCCGTACTCCTCGAGCGGGAGCTCGCTGAAGAAAGGCGAAGCGTACCCCAGGGGGTGGATGGCCGAGCCGAGGTCGTGAACGAAGCCGGGAAGTGTGATCTCCGCCGAGCGCGTGCCCCCGCCGGGGGTCTCCTCGGCCTCGAGCACGGCCACGGAGCGCCCGCTTCTAGCCAGTTCCACAGCGGCGGCGAGACCGTTCGGCCCCGCGCCCACGACCACCGCGTCGTACGCGCCGCTTCCGGCCATCAGGTGGTGCGGCGCCGGACCAGGCCGCGTACCCAACGGGCCGGGCCGGCCATCGTGTAGATCATGGAGCGGGCACCGGCGTTGTACCAGACGTTCTTCACTTGCGACCACTGAACCTTCGGGTCTACGCAGGCCTTCTCCAGGGTTACCGGCTCGTTCACGCCAAAGTGCGCAGCAAGCGACTTGAGGACGTGCGTCCAGATCCGCTCCTGCTCTGTGGAGCCCACCACCCTAAAGCCTAGCTCGTAGATCGGGTCGTTGGCGCGAGCCAGCGACTGGACCTGGGCAACAGCAACACCCTCCTCGTCACTGTAAGCCGAGAAGGTGTTCCAGCCAGACTCAGGATGCCCTTCTGGGGTCATAACCGTGAAGGACTCATCGTCGGCGTAGATCACACGCGCTCCCGTGTGTACGGGCATCCCTCCGACGGAAGCACTTATGAACAAAACCTCTCCAGGGGCGACTCCGGCCATGGAAGGGTAGAAGCGGCTGTTTGGGGGCTGAAACTCTGGGAAGCGCTCCTTCCAGATCCGCACCACCTCCTCGGGACTCACCTCGACCCCATTCAGGCGCACCCTGTAGGTCTTCTGCCAGAGCTGACCGAAGCCCTGCAAAGCCCCTACCTCACGACGACCCTGCACGTTGACGTTGGCGGCTCCCACAGGCACGTCGGAGACCTCCAAGCGCTCTACCCTCTGTGCCCAGAAGGCTGCGTCGCGGGGTTGCTTCTCATCTCTGTGCTCCGGTGGTGGGGTCGCTTCGGTCATGAGGTTGCTCCTTTCGGTCGGAAAGCCGGTCAGACTGTTGGTTCTAGCGGTCTCTAACGCACTCTCGCGCAACTTTGACTTCATTTCGAACCGTTCACTCGAGCGAACCGCCTCTCCGCCGTTCGTGGCTGGCTGGCTTGCGGTGCGCAGGCCGCGAGAACGCATAGAGCGCGGAGAGGATGAGGGCGTTATGTCTGATGTTCGTGTACCGGCGCCACTGCCGCTTCGGGTCCACGCAGACGACCCGGGTCTCGACCTGTCCGTCACCGCCGAAGCGAGCCGCCAGGTTATGTAGGGTACGCTGCCAGGTTCTGTCCTCCAGCCTGTGAAGGCCGAGAGGCATCATGAGCTCGTAGAGCGGGTCGTTGGCGCGTATTAGCAATTGGGCCTGGGCGACCGTCGCGCCGTCTTCGTCCTTGTAGGCGCTGAAGGTGATCCACCCCGAAAAAGGATGTCCTTCGGGCGTCATGTACGTGAAGGACTCGTCGTCCGAGTAGAGGACCATGACGCCGCTGATCCCCCCGAGCAACGCGACGGCGCCCGGCACGAGGCCGCCCGCGGGGACGCGGAACCCCCTCCCGAACCCGGTCAACTCCGGGAACCTCTCCCGCCAGACCTCGACGACCTCGGCAGGGGTCGCGTCCGTCCCCGCCAGGCGTATCCGGAAGGTCTTCTGCCACATGCTGCCGAAGCCCTGCAGCG
>DASSJP010000502.1:0-3052 GCA_035691165.1 Rubrobacter sp. | reverse complement strand
TCACGGCGGTGTCTCTGCCGACCTCGGTGCTGGCAGCCCTCCTCTTCTCATGGGTTGACAACCTGACGCTGAACATCATTACCCTTGCTGGCCTGACGATCGCGGTGGGCAGGGTGGTAGACGATGCGATCGTGGTGCTCGAGAACTCCTACCGCTATGTGCAGAACGGTTACGAGCCCGAGGAGGCGGCCCTTAAAGGGACGACCGAGGTCGCGAGCGCCATCACCTCCTCTACGTTAACGACGACGGCCGTCTTCGTCCCGCTCGCCCTCGTCGGCGGCATCGTCTCCAAGTTCTTCGTCCCGCTCTCGCTGACCGTGGCCCTAGCGCTGATCGCCTCACTGGTCGTTGCAGTCACCATTATCCCCGTGCTCGTGAGCATCTTCCTCAAGCGCCGCACGGGAGAACGCGTGCCACACAGAACGGACGACGAGGACTTCGAAGAGGTACCGGAGTACGGGAGCAGGCGTATGCGGCGGGCCGAGATGAGGAACGGCGGCGGCTTCGCCCGCTTCGTGGCAGGTGTCCTCCTGTTCGTGCTCGCGTCTGCGCTCACGCTCGCGGTCGCTTCCAGGCTCGGTCTGCTCGACAACGTGCCTGGTCTTCCCGCCGGTTTCGTTGGAGCCGTGGACGGATTCGTCTCAGGCATCGGGCCAGGCTCCCCGGTCTTCCTCGCGGTCCTCGCCGTGGTCGGGGTGCTGGTGCTACTGGGTCTGGTGCTGCTCGTCGTTCGAACGGCACGGCATTCCGACGGAGGGTCGGATGGCTTGCTTGTCCGGCTGTACACACCGATGTTGCGCTGGAGCCTGCGGCACAGGCTGGCTGTGTTGCTGCTTGCGCTCCTGGCCTTCGCCGGGGGACTCGGGCTCGTTCAACTTCTGCCTGTCAGCTTCTTCCCGCCGAGCGAGGAGCGGCTCCTCATCGCCGACGTGGAGTTGCCCGTCGGTACAGGTCTGGAGCAAACGAGCGAGAAGCTGCACCCGTTCGAGGATTTCCTGCGAAAGGACGAAGGTATAAAGAGCTACCAGGTCTCCATCGGAGGAGAGGACACTTTCGACCCCGAGTCCCCCGTCAGGCCAGGTAACAAAGCCCAGGCGTTCATCAACGTCAAAGAGAACGCGGACGTCAGGAGCACGCTCGACAAGATTGACGCGAAGGGTGACGAACTCTACGGAGACAACTTCCAGGTTCAGATCATCTCCAACGGCCCGCCGCAGGGCGGTCTCGAAGCCGTCCTCACAGGCGGCTCGAAGCAGGATCTCGCCATGGCCGCCGACCTCGTCTCAAATGAGTTCCGCAAGCTCGACGACGTGAACAACGTGCGGAGCGACCTCTCAGGCGGTAACCCTGAGGTCGAGGTCAAGGTTGACCCGGATAAGGCTGCGAAGGCGGGGCTCTCGCCTGGAGTGGTCGCAGGTTCGCTCGGCTCTCTGCTCGGCGGCAGTACCGTGACCACGATCGGGGATGCGCCCGTCGTCGTTGGCGTGCCCGAAAGCTCCGTGGATTCGATCGAGGAGGTGCTGGGGCTGCCTGTCGGGAGCGGGACTACCGTCGGGGACGTGGCCGAGGTCAGGGAGGTGGAGTCGCCTGCTGCCGTCAGCCGCGCGGACGGGGAGAGGGCCGTCACGGTGACGGGTGAGATCACCTCGACGGATACGCAGGCCGTCTCGACAAAGGCCCAGGAGGCCATAGCCGACCTCGACCTGCCTGGCAACGTTACTGCGCAGGTCGGTGGAGAGAACGAGGACATAGACGAGAGCTTCAGGAACCTCTTCCTCTCCATCATAGTGGCGCTGGTGCTGGTGTTCCTGATCCTGGTCGTCTTCTTCGGCTCGCTCCTCGTCCCGCTGGTGATACTCCTCGCTGTGCCCCTCACGACGGTCGGGGCCTTCGGCGCTCTATATTTGACGAACACGGCCATCTCCGTGCCTTCTCTGCTCGGCATCCTGCTCCTCATTGGCATCGTGGTCTCCAACGCTATCCTGCTCGTTGACTTCGCGATCAAGGCCCGGGACCGCTACGAGACCTCGGACGAGGCGATCCTGGCTGCCGGCCAGGCGCGTCTGAGGCCCATCCTGATGACGGCCTTCGCCACTGTCTTCGCCCTGCTGCCGCTCGCCCTCGGGCTCTCTGGTGGCGGCAACGGGCTCATCTCGTCGAGCCTCGCCATAACGGTCGTCGGAGGCCTCGCTACCTCGACGTTCCTGACGCTGCTCGTAGTGCCCGTCGGCTACTCGTTGCTCAAGAGCGGCCGGAGGCGCAAAAGGAAGATCTAGAAGGCCGGGCGACGAGCTGCACCCCTAAGCCGGGCTCTCGGAGCAAGGGACACCGGCAGGGCCGCCATCGGCGTTGGAAGACTCCCTGCTGCGAGGAAGAGCGGCCTGTAGATACGGTACTTGAGGTGATCGGCCGAATATAGACCTTGCGTAGTGTTTTGTACGACAGTTTTGTTTCGAGGGGAGAGGCAGACTGTCGTTGTACTACCCGAAGAGGAGGTCGGCCATCAGAGAGGGCAGATACCGGACCCCCGACAGGCAGCAGCAGATCAGGATGCGCGAAGTCCTGAAGGACAGGTTCGAGAGCATCCCGGTCCAGGTTCTGCGGAGTGACATCGAGGCTTTGGGAGTCGAGATCGGGCTCGAAGATCCGGCCGAAGCGGCCAGGATCTTCGACCGGCTGAAGGGCGTCTCGTGGAGGGGCGACTACGTTAGGTCCGACGAAGGCTGGGTCGCAGCCTGGGTCAGGGAAGTGAATTAGAACCAGTCTCAAAACGTCGCCTACACCAACGACAGGCCTCAACGGACTCTTGACACCAGAGCAAGGACACAGCACTGTATAGGGCACTACGGAAGACCGGATTTTGCAAGCCAGGAGATCGCCGAAAAGCAGCCGGCGTCATGCGGGGGGTTCTTCATTACTCTCTAGTTGATCAAGCGCAGAACGCAGCAGCGTGCGCGCGTTCGAGCGCATAATCTCCACCGCCTCCTCGCGGGAAAGCCCGCCCATGTCCGTCAACCATACCAGAGCTTCGATGCCGAGCGTGGCGCCTATC
>DASSJP010000501.1:0-2065 GCA_035691165.1 Rubrobacter sp. | reverse complement strand
TTCGCCTTCGAGGGTCGCAGGCGTTCGACCTACGCCGAGGAGGGCATCAAGCGCCTCAAGGAGAACGTTGACTCCCTGATCATCATTCCGAACGACCGTCTGCTGCAGGTAGCGGAGAAGCGGACCAGCATGATGGACGCGTTCAAGATGGCCGACGATATTCTCAGGAAGGGCGTCCAGGGCATCACCGACCTCATCACTGTTCCTGGCCTCATCAACCTGGACTTCGCCGACGTGCGCACGATCATGCACAACTCTGGGTCCGCGCTGATGGGGATTGGCGAGTCGAGCAGCGAGACCAGGGGAGCTGAGGCTGCGAAGACGGCGATCTCCAGCCCTCTGCTCGAGGCGAGCATCGAGGGCGCAACGGGCATCATCCTGAACATCACCGGCGGGCCTGACCTCGGGCTGTTCGAGGTAAACGAGGCCGCGGAGATCGTCCACAACGCGGCGCATCAGGACGCGAACCTGATCTTCGGCGCTGTCATCGACGATAGCAACGGCGATAGGGTGAGCGTGACCGTGATCGCAACCGGCTTCGACCAGCGACTTGCCAACCAGCGCCGGTCCGAGCGTCCTGCCGCCGAGCCGGTGCAACAGCAGCAGGAAGAGCCCGCTTCCTCGCAGGAGACGGGTGACGTCCTGGACATTCCGGCCTTCCTGCGGCGCCGGTAGGTCCACGCCCGGGGCGTGCGCAGGACTCATACCCAGACCGAATACGGCGCCTCAGCCGCGATCCTCACCGCGGACGGAGGCGCCGTCTACGTCGCGCCGAATGCAGAGGGGGCAAGGATCTTCTTCTTCACCCGCCTCGGTGGTGTCTCCGAGCCTCCCTACGATTCCCTTAACGTCTCCAAGAAAGTCGGCGACGCCCCAGATGCGGTCGAGGAGAATCTTTCTATTATCTGGGAGGCGATGGAGGGGAGGCCCACAGCTTGGGTCCGCCAGGTCGCAGGAGACCGTGTGGTGCGGGTAACGGAGCCAGGGTTCGCAGGCGAGGCCGACGCGCTTATCACCTCAGAGCCTGACCTCTGCCTCTCCGTGGCCGTTGCGGATTGTGTTCCCGTGGCGCTCGTCGGCGAGCGGGGGGTCGGGATGGTCCACTCTGGCTGGCGAGGCACCTTCGCCGGCGTGTCGGGGAAGGCTGCGCGTGAGATGGGGCCCGTGCGGGCATATATCGGGCCGTCCATCCGACGATGCTGCTACGAGGTGTCCGAGGAGCTCGCGCGGAAGTTTGCAGGGGAGTTCGGGGACGAGGTGGTCTCAGGCAGGCATCTCTCTTTGCAGGACGCCATAAGGGTAGATCTCGAACAGGCCGGGGTCGAGGTCAACGACCTGGGGCTCTGTAGCGGGTGCAGGCCGGATCTCTTCTATTCCCATCGCAAGCAGGGGCCGCTCACAGGTCGCAACCTTGCTTCGGTGGTGAGAGAAGCCCGATGAGCGCCCAAGTCACGGGTACGGACATCCGCGATCGGCTCGCGGGCGTGCACGAGAAAATAGAGAAGGCGCTCCAGAAGAGCGGGCGCGGTAACCAAGAGGTCCGCGTGCTCGTCGCCACCAAGTACTACTCGCCTGAGCAGCTCTCGGCACTCGCGGAGGCCGGCGTTGACCTCGTTGGTGAGAACCGCGCCGAGGACCTGGTGGAGAAGCAGGATCTCTTCGGAGAGAACTTCGAGTGGCACTTCATCGGCCACCTGCAGAGACGAAAGGCCAGGGTCGTTGTTCCGAGGGTCACCCTCGTTCACTCCGTGGATTCCGTGCGGCTCATCGAGGAGATCTCAAACAGGGCGCCTGAGGGTGGAACCGGGGTTCTCATCCAGGTAAACGTGGCGGATGAGGAATCCAAGTATGGGGTCTCGGAGGAAGAGGTGGATGCGCTATTGGAGGCCGCGGCACGGACGGACGGAAAGGTCCTGGTCAGAGGGTTCATGACGCTCGCTCCGATCGTCGAAGACCCCGAAGACGTACGCCATGTTTTCGCGAAACTTCGTACGATCCGTGATAGTCTACGGGAAAGTTGGAGTCCGCACTTCGATCTCTCGGAACTCTCCATGGGCATGAGTGG
>DASSJP010000500.1:0-2040 GCA_035691165.1 Rubrobacter sp. | reverse complement strand
CACGGCCGGTGGGCGGCGCGTCTTCATATAACTCTTGGAGCCGTGCTTGTAGGTATGGGCGTGCTCGTGTTCACAGGAGAGCTGGATCTGCTCGCCAACTTCGATATCTTGAACGAGGTATTGCTGTGAGATCTATGGTACCCGGGCCTATTTTGCTTGTCCTCGTCCTGCTGCTGATCGTCGGCGCCACCGTCGTCATCGAGACGCGCTTGAGCGTGGCAGGCACGGCTTCGCCATCCGCCGCGCAGGATGACGGTGGCGCGTCCGCCGTGGACCCGACCGGCGTGTCACGTGGGCGGACGACATCGGAGAAAGCTCGAGAGCCCCGGCGGGGTTCACGGGACGAGGAGCCGAAGTTCCGGCGGGCTGCGGAGATCGTGGCTCCGGCGGGCTTCATCAATACCGATAGCGTCTCGATAAGTGAAGCCCGGGGCGAGAAAATCGTACTCGTCGATTTCTGGACCTACGCCTGCTACAACTGCCAGAACACGCAGCCCTACCTCAACGCCTGGCACGAGGAGTACGCCGACGACGGGCTCCTCGTCATAGGGGTACACACTCCCGAGTTCGGTTTCGAGAGGGATCCGGCGAACGTCGAGCGGGCCGTCCGGGAGGCGAGCATCGAGTACCCGGTGGTTCTCGACAACGGCTACGCCACCTGGAATGCCTACGACCAGCGCTACTGGCCGGCGATGTATCTCATCGACGCCGATGGCTACATCCGGTACAAGCATTTCGGCGAGGGCGCCTACGGAGAGACCGAAGCCAAGATCCGGGAGCTTCTCGCCGAAAGTGACCGGGCCTCGGGTTGAACGTTGAAGTGTCCTCCGGCGGATCGGGAGAAAGGAGCGCGGGATGATCCGGGGATTTCGGCGGGCGTTCTGGGTCATGGCCGCCACCTTGGCGGCGCTCGGACTGTACCTGGCGTTCGCGGTGCTCGGCGTCCACACGCTGTTCTACGAGGAGGTGGTGAACGAGGACTTCGCGGCGGACCGATCCGGAGGTGCTGTCGCGGTCTACTCTGGAGAGTTTCACGCGGTCGCGCATCCGGGCGAGGGCCACTGTGTGCCGTCTGGGGGATGATTCTTACTCGCTACGCTTGGAGAACCTCGATATATTCAACGGTCCCGACCTTTACGTGTATGTCGTCGCGGCTGGGAACGTGACCGACGACGAGGCGGTTCTGGAGGACGGGTTCTTGAACATCGGGTGGCTCAAAGGTAACAGGGGGGACCAGACCTACGTGCTGCCGAGGAACTTCGAATCGGGGGAGCACCGCGCGATCTCGGTGTGGTGCTGGCGGTTCTCCGTCAACTTCGCAACGGCACCGTTGCGCCAGGCATGGCCCGCTATAATCCGGAAAGGTACGGGAAAGGCAGTGTTCGGGTGGCGAAGATCCTGGTCGTAGACGACGAGCCCAACATTAGGGAGGTCGTGGGATTGTACCTGCGGCGGGATGGTCACGCCGTCGTCTCTGCCGGCGACGGCGAAGAAGCCCTGGAACTCTACCGGCTGACCAGGCCCGACCTCGTCGTGCTGGACCTCATGCTGCCCAAGGTGAGCGGACTCGAGGTCTGCAGGCACATCCAGGCGGAGCGGAGGGTACCCCTGATCATGCTGACCGCCAGGGGTGAGGAGGAGGACAGGATCGTCGGCCTCGGCCTCGGTGCAGACGATTACGTGGTCAAGCCTTTTTCTCCGCGTGAGCTGGCAGCACGGGTCGAGGCGGTGCTCCGGAGGACGGTTGAGGCGGCGGAACCGGCGGACGGCCGCGCGCTCGTCTTCGGCGACCTGCGCATAGACCCTGCCACGCGCGAGGTGACCGTCCGCGACGAGCCCGTATTGCTCACGGCGCGGGAGTTCGATCTGCTGCGCCACATGGCCTCCCACCCACGGCGCGTATTCACCAGGGACCAGCTCATGGAGACGGTCTGGGGCTACTCCTTCTCGACCGACACCAGCACCGTCACCGTGCACGTGCGCCGTCTCCGCGAGAAGCTGGAGGACGACCCCGCCAGGCCGCGCTACCTGCAGACGGTG
>DASSJP010000499.1:0-4200 GCA_035691165.1 Rubrobacter sp. | reverse complement strand
CCGGGCTCGGGCTGACCTTGAGCGAGGAGCTGTGCAGGACGAACCTGGAGGAGATCGTCGAGTACGCGGGGGCGAGAGGCCGCTTCGTGCGGGTTGATATGGAGGACTCACCTTACACGGAAGCCACCTTGAACATAGTGCGCGACATGTACGGGCGGCACGAGAACATCGGCGCCGTATTGCAGGCTTACATGCGCCGCAGCATCGACGACGTGCAGCGCATTATCGAGGCGGGGTACTCCGTGCGTCTGTGCAAGGGCATCTACGACGAGCCCAGGTCCATAGCCTACAAAGACTTCGATACCGTCCGCCAGAACTACATCTTCCTGCTCGACGAGCTACTCAAGGGCGGTATCTACGTCGGCATAGCCACGCACGACGAGTTCCTGATCTGGCACGCCCTCAGGCTGATCCACCAGCTCGAAGTCCCCGAAGACCGATACGAGTTCCAGATGCTCCTCGGCGTGGACGAGGAGCTGAGGAGCATCCTGGTCGGGGCAGGGCACAAGCTCAGGGTCTACGTGCCCTTCGGGGAGGACTGGTACGAGTACTCTACCCGTCGTCTCAAGGAGAACCCGAAGATCGCCGGTTACGTAGCAAGGGACGTGATCGGGAGCATAACCGGCAAGGTGAAGAGATAGGAGCATCATGGGACTGATTCCGTACAAGAACGAAGAATATCTCGACTTCTCTGACGAGAATAACGTCGAGAAGATGCGGGCCGCCCTGAAAGACGTCGGCTCCCGGCTGGACCGTAGCTACCCTGCGATCATCGGCGGCAAGCGCGTGGAGACGGACGGTGAGATCCCCTCCGTCAACCCCGCGAACCCCTCGCAGGTCGTCGGCCGCACGGCCCGCGTCACAGAGCGCGAGGCCGACCTGGCGCTTGATATGGCGACGGGCGCGTTCGAGTACTGGAGCCGCACCTCGCCCGAGGCGCGGGCGCGCATACTTCTCAGGGCTTCGGCGATCATGAAGCGCAGGAGGTTCGAGCTCATCGCGTGGGAGGCCTACGAGGGCGGGAAGCCCTGGGCCGAGGCCGATGCGCAGGTGGCAGAGGCAATAGACTTCCTCGAGTACTACGCCCGCGAGATGCTGCGTCTCAAGGACGGGGTGGAGATCTACGCGATCCCCGGCGAGGAGAGCCGCTATTCCTACCAGCCGATGGGCGTCGGGGTTATTATCGCTCCCTGGAACTTCCCGACCGCCATCCTCACGGGTATGTCGAGCGCCGCCATCGTTGCGGGCAACACCATCATCATGAAGCCCTCGGAGTTCACCCCGGTCATAGGGGCTGTGGTCGCGGAGATCTTCGAGGAGGCTGGCCTTCCCGAGGGCGTGCTGAACTTCCTCCCTGGCTACGGCTCCGAGATTGGCGACTATCTCGTCAAGGACGCGCGGACGCGCTTTATCTCCTTCACGGGCTCGATGAAGACGGGACTTCGGATCAACGAGCTTGCGGCGAAACAGATAGATAACCAGCGCTGGGTCAAGCGGGTCATAGCCGAGATGGGCGGCAAGGACGCTATGGTCATAGACGACTCGGCGGATCTCGACTCCGCCGCGGCCGACATCGTCAAGAGCGCCTACGGCTACTCCGGCCAGAAGTGCAGCGCCGCGAGCCGCGCCATACTGCACGCCGACGTCTACGACGAGGTGCTCGACAGGGTCGTCGAGAGGACGAAGGCGCTCAAGATCGGCGTCCCCGAGAGCGCCGACGTGAACGTCGGGCCGGTCATAAGCGAGCCGCAATTCGAGAAGGTCGCCGGCTACGTGGACGTCGGCAAGCAGGAGGGCGAGCGCGTCCTCGGCGAAGACCCGGGAGACCCTGACGACGGCTACTTCGTTAGCCCGACCATCTTCGAGGTCGAGCGTGACGCCAGGGTCGCGCAGGAGGAGATCTTCGGACCCGTCCTCGCTGTGATTAAGGCCCGCGACTTCGACGACGCCCTCCGCGTCGCCAACGACAGCCCGTACGGTCTCACAGGCGGCGTCTACTCGAAGAACCGCGACCACCTCGAGCGCGCCCGTCGGGAGTTCAAGGCGGGCAACGTCTACTTCAACCGCGGCATCACTGGTGCCCTCGTCGGAGTCCAGCCCTTCGGCGGCTTCGGCATGAGCGGCACGGACTCAAAGGCCGGCGGCCCCGATTACCTGCCGCTGCACATGCTCGCCAGGACTGTGGTAGAGAGGTTCTGATAGCAGGGTGGGGAAGGGATTGCCCCTTCCCCACCCCGCGCTGATCAGCACTTCAGCACGCCGCTTCGCGGCTTGTTAACCGGCTAATTATCCGGTCGAAAGCTTTGTGCGGGGCATCCTTATGGGCTACTGGGTTTGCTGGTGTCGGCGGGCAGCGCCACTGACATCCTGGCTGACCGGCTGACGAGCGGAGCCCGAAGGGCGTAGCGTGATGAAATGCTGACGGGCTGTTATTCGGAGGCCCTGACGCCTTCTCTGGCTCGTTCGAACCTGCCAGAGAGGATGGTGGCGGCCTGTATCACGGGGCTGAGGGCCGGGCCGTAGGGCGGGGAGTAGGCGAGGTCTATGTTGACGAGATCGGGATATGAGAGCCTGCCCCACAGGGCCGCCGCGCAGATGTCGATGAGCTTGGCCGCACCAGGGCCCGCGGACTCCGCGCCGAGCAGCCGTCCGGTCGCACGGTCGGCTATGAGCTTGAGGAAGACCTTCTGCGCGCCGGGGTAGTAGGACGCGCGGTCGTAGGTATCCAGCCCTGCGCTAACGGCCTCGAAGCCAGCGTCCTCGGCCTCCTTCTCGGAGAGGCCAGTCTTGCCCACGCCGAGGTCGAATACCTTGAAGATGCCGGTGCCGAGGACACCGGGGAACTCCAGAACGTCTTCCCCCGTTGCGGCGTTGGTGCCTGCGACGCGGCCCATCTGGTTAGCCGTGTCGCCGAGGGGGACCCAGGCCGGTTTGCCGCTAACGAGGTTCGTAGTCTCCACGCAGTCCCCGGCGGCCCAGACGTCAGGGAGGCTGGTCTTCATGTGCCTATCCACCCTGATGGCTCCGGTGCTCCCGAGCTCCACCCCAGCTTCAGCAGCCAGCTCGACGTTCGGTTTTATGCCGACGCCTACGATCACCATGTCGGTCTCCAGCTCGGTGTCCCCGAACTTCACGCCACTGACACGATCTTCGCCCTCGAACTCATCGACCTTCTCGCCTGTGAAGACGCCGACGCCGTGCGATGCGAGCTCGGCTTCCACCCTGTCGGAGACCTCGGGACCGTAGGCGAGGGCGACCCTGCTTTCGCCCTCGATCAGGGAGACCTCCATCCCGAGCCGGCACAGGTTCTCGGCCACCTCAAGCCCGATGTACCCCCCTCCTACGATGGTCGCCTTCTTCGGCGAGCGCTCATCGATGTATCCACCTATCTCATCGGCGTCTGTCAGGAATCGGAGCTTGAAGACGCCTTCGAGATCCGCGCCAGGGATGGGGGGAAGGACGGCCCGCGCTCCTGTTGCTATGACGAGCCTGTCGTAGGTATCGGCTAAAGCCTCGCCCGACTTCACATCGAGCACAGAGAGTTTTCTGGACGTGGGGTCGATCTTCTCGACCCTGTGGCGGACCAGCACCTCGATGTCGTTCTGGGCGAACCGCTCAGGGGTGCGGGCGATAAGGTTTTCGCGCTCTTTGACCACGCCGGAGAGGAGGTAAGGCAGGCCGCATTCGCTGATAGAGGGCTCGGGTTCATCCTGGTAGACCGTGATCTCCATCTCCGGGTCCAGCCTGCGCACCCTTGACGCCGCCTTCGTCCCGGCCGCAACTCCTCCTACTACCACCAAGCGCATAGCCGGATACGACCTCTCTCTAAGTTCGTCACTCCACCTAAGTGTAGCGGTGATCCTCGTCACAGACGGGAGATCTTTTCACCGTATCTCCTTCGTCATCCTTCCAGGGTACAGGATCTCCGAGGTCATCGAAGCCCGCGGCCCGGGTAGAGCGATTACTTCGGAGGAGGCGCTTGCGGAGAGTATCTGTCCCTCGGACGCCCGTCAGATAGAGACCCTAAGTTACAAGTCATGTCGGGTCAATGTTCGCTCTGCTCTGACGGGGTTCGAGATCCACGCTTCGAGCAGGCCACCTCCTCTGCTGCCGGGCGCAGTCAATAGCTAGTCAATCCACTAGCTTGGCACAAGCACTTCAGCTGCACTTTATCCGGATTCATCTGGAATTCATCTGGTA
>DASSJP010000498.1:0-2867 GCA_035691165.1 Rubrobacter sp. | reverse complement strand
TGTATCCGGTCCCAAGCTCGTATGGCTCGTCCTGATCGTGGTTCAGGGTGAGTTCCAGGCGTGGCTCGGGGTCACCAGGCACGGCGAAGAAGGCGTTGGTGGCGTCGTCACCGATAGGAACCTTGCGGGCCAGTTCAAGGCCCAGCTTGTTCGTATAGAAATCTATGCTCCGGTCGAGATCCAGGACCCTGTAGCAGGTATGTACGTACCGCATGTCCGCTCCTTCGTCGCTAGCCGGTCAGCGTTTCAGCTTATCAGCGTTTCAGCATGTCAGCACGCTCCGGCTGACGCCTTCGCTTTCAGCACGCTTCGGGTCTTCTTCGCCCTCGCTCTCAGCGTTCAGCACTTCCTCGGGCGTCAACCTCGAAGCGAAACTCATCGGGCGGGAGCTACCCCTCTCGAACGGCGGTCTCAGCATCCACGCGCTTGCTGACGAGCTGAAATGCCGACAAGCCGCCTGCAAGGCTGCGTGCTGATAAGCTGTATGCATGGAGAAAGCGACGCAGGGTTTAGCCGAGAGTCCGGCCCGCAGGGCGGCCAGGATCGCCAGGGTCGGGGCTCGCTACGGCTTCGGCTTCGTGTTCAGGAGCCGTCTGTTGCCCAGTCGCCACAAGGAGGAGCCGGGGAGGGTAGGCACGAGGCTACGATACTCCCTCGAAGAGTTGGGTCCGACCTTCGCCGAGTTGGGACGCTTCCTATCCATTCGCCGCGACCTGATCCCACCCGAGATCGCTGCCGAGTTGGGACACGCGAGGGTCGTGACGAAACCTGTCTCTTTCGCGGAGGTGCGGGCCTTCGTCGAGAGGGAGCTGGGCAATACCCTGGAGCGCCTGTTCGTCGAGTTCGGGGAGATCCCGGTCCGGGTCGGTCCGTTCACCCAGTCGCACAGGGTCGTGCTGCCGGGAGACCGGCCGGCCCTCGTGGTTGTTATTCGCGCGGGCGTTCGCAGGGACCTCCTGGCGATGCGCCCCGTGGCCGACCTGACACGCCGGAGGCTCGGTGACCAGTTGCCCCTTGACCCCTCTGCGACGGTTGCCGAGTTCACAGCGCACGTCACCCACCGCCGCGACATGTTCTTCGCGGCCCAGACCTCCCGCCGCCTGAGAGGGCTAAAGGATTTCCGGCTGCTCGTCCCTGACGTCTACAGGGACTACTCGACGGGGCGCTGCGCCACGTTCGAGGCATTGGCGGACTTCACGCCCCTGAATGAAGATCACTACCAGGAGGTCTCCGAATCGCTCGTGCGGCTCGCGCTGACCGAGGGAGTTTTCTTCGCTGACGTCGCACCAGGACGCTTCGCCATAGACGAGGCCACCGGAGCGCTCTGGCTCGCCGACCCGACGGAGGCGTTCAGCATGGACCCCGAGAGGCTGAGAGGCGCCGCGGAGGTCCTGGCCGCGGTGCGGCGCGGAGACGTGGACGGCGTCGTGCGCGCGCTTCCGATGGCAGGGAGTTTCGTCCCCCATGACGACTCTGATCTCCGGCGCGAGTTGCGCGAGACTCTGGGTTCGTTGGGAGGTCCTCTGTGGCGCGAGCACTCCCTGGAGAAGGTCAGGGACAGGAGCCTCGAAGCCGTCCGTAGGGGAGATGCGTGGCTGCACGTCGAGGTCGCCCAGATGGCCAATTTCCTGGTCGAGGCCGAGAAGCTCAGGGGAGAAGGACGGACACAGATAGTGGCGGCGGCTGAGGCGGCGGAGGCCCTGATCTCCCGCTACAGAGACCCGGCCTACGTAGCAGCCCGCGTGGTGCGCAAGGTCTCCCAGCCCGACACGTTCGCGGATTATCCGCGCCAGGTCCACGCGCTCCTCGAGGAGCTCAAGGACGGCGAGGTCGAGGTCCGTTTCAGGCACGCCGGGCTGGACGAGCTCATCTCGAAGGTGGACATACTCGCCAACCGCCTCGTCTTCGCCCTACTCATAGCCGCGCTCATCATAGGTTCATCGATGCTGGGGATCTTTCTCAAGAGCGGCATCCGAATCATTGGCGTGAGCGTATTCGGCCTGGTCGGCTTCGTCTTCGCCGCGATCCTGGGCCTCCTGCTCCTGATCGGCATCATCCGATCCGGACGCCTTTAGCCCGTCCTTTCCACCGCTTGTATTCTTATGTTTCGACGTACTGAGAGAGATTCGCCGTTCTGCCTAGCTGATCTGAAGCCTCACGCCGCTCGTCCAACTCCGCCATCCTTCGGCGCGAGGTGTTGAATGGTGAGCCGTGATCCTGTTTGCATTCGGCACCAGCTGCCGGACAGCGGATGTTGTCCGATCCCGTGCATTGAAACCTCAACTCGCCATGTGGTATGCCGAAGATGGTATATACCTGCACCTCGCCATGCTGAGGGCATGTGCGCACGCTAATTACTCGCTGGGCGGTTATGGTCAGCTGGCTGTACGGCTCACCCGCGAAGAATGCCTGGGTGTACAGCAACTGATCGTGGGCTATCTTCTTTTCAATACCCCCGTACCGGTCCACGCCATCCCCGATGATGAAGCGGGAGAGCACCATGCCCAACACGGGCACGGCCAAGAGCACCACTATGACAAAGCACCCTCGCGTATTTGTTCGACGACTTTCCAAAGAGGATGAACTACGGGTAGCAGAGTCCGTGGTGTTTCACCGGAAACTCCACGGGGCAGCCACCGTCAGGCATCAACGGCACGGGTCCGTTTGCAGGGCCGCCCGAGTCAAAGAGATTGTCGTTTTGGGGTCTGGGGGTCGGCGAAGGAGTATCGCTGCTGGGTGACGCGGTATTGGTGCCGCTCGTACCGTAAGGGTAGTCGTCACAGGCCTGTCCGTTGCCATCGGGGTCAAGGTTGTTGGGGTCGCTGGGATCGCGGTCCAGCTCGGCTTGCGCTGACTCCTGTGAACCG
>DASSJP010000497.1:0-6950 GCA_035691165.1 Rubrobacter sp. | reverse complement strand
ATCTCATGCTCAGGCTCGCCAACGGGGACGAGCGCGGTATCCGGCCTGAGAGACCTCCGCTTCTTCCGTCTCCGCACTGCTTTTCCGCCCACCTTCGATCTCCTAACCCGCGTTCATAACGGCCTGGAAGATCTTGAGGAGCAGGCCGAAGTCCCGCCTGACCTCCGATTTCACGCCGTAATCCCCAACAGCGCGCCGAGCACCGGACACCCTGTTCAACCGGACCTCGCGCCCTATCTCCTCGCGATGTAGCCTCGATAGTTCCTCTATGCCGTACATCCCGGAACCTCTCCCTTCGTGTTCCTACGCAGCTCCTCTACGCTCTTCGCGCTCCGCGAAGGCGTCCTGCTCTGGCTCCACGGGTAACGCCTCCTGCCACATCGCGCCGCAGGACGGACACTCGAACGTGCGGTCGCCGGCCCGCGCGCTGCGCCTGCAGCAGGCGGGGAGATCCTCCTCGTAGACGACCTCCTCGCCGAGGGCGGCTATCCAGATAGAGCCACCCACTACGCGGCCCTACCAGAGAGACGCCCGATCCACTCGCTCGCCTCCTCGCGGGTGAGCTCCCCGACAGGCTTGCCGACCATCTCCTCGAAGCGGCCGATCCCATCCTCGACGACATCGGAGATGAGAGCCTCCAGGTAGTTGAGCTGCTTCCTCGTCGCAGGCAACTCGCCCCTGCCTTCCTCGTGCTGCGCCCTGGCCTGCTGCCCGTCACGCTCCTGGCCCCCACCGACGACCTCTTCCTCGCCGGGTCCGCCGAGCTCCTCGAAGGCCGTTACGCCGACGTTGATGGCATCGCGTAGCGCCCTCGCCTTCGCCCTCGTCTCGGCCATGCGGATCAGATGCGGCGCGATAGCCCGGTTGACGTTCTGCGGAGAGGCGTCGCCGATGCCCGAGAACTTGCCCTCCTCCGTCCGGACCACGGCCTTCACGATCGCCACCTCGCCGTTCTCCTTGGCAGGAACCTGCAAGAGCTCAGTCTCGACGCTCCTCAAGCCCCGGCTGTGCGCCTCCTCCAGAAGCCCCGCATAGAGCACGAACCTCTTGCCCTGGCGCTCGATCATGTACTCTTCCCTCACGACTGAACCTCCTCCAGCAAAATGCCGGTGACGCTATCTTCACTGAATCTGGTGAGGATGTGGTCAAAAATAAACATCAGGCAATACGCTCGTAGGTATACTGGCGACCGCCAGGGGCTGCTGTCTCTGTGCGGCGGTGGATCAGGCCGAGTTTCGCGAGCCTGGTCGCCCTGTTGTTGCAGGCCGTGTGGTTGAGACCGAGCCTGGCTGCGAGGGCCGCGTTGGTGATGGAGCCTGCGTCGTATATAGCCTGCAGCGTCTCGACCAGATGGTCGGGCACGCTGCCGACTATGCCTGGTTCGGCCCCGATCTCATCGACCCGGATCATGGCCAGAGACCGCTGCCTCAACGAAGCCTCGACGTTCTCCAGAAGATCCCTGTCCTCCTCGACCAGCACCAGGTGCCTGTCCCCATACTCCCCACTCGCAGACCTCGACGCCAGGATCCCCAACGCCTCGTCCGCGAACGAGTAGTCCATGAGCTCGACCCCACGCGTGTCCACATAGAGGATGCCACCCTTCGGCAACTCCTCAAGCGCCGCCTCGAGCGCCTCACGGACAGCACGTCCCGTCCTGCGGGTCACCATCAACTTGCCCCCGAAGTCTCCTCCAGAGACCTCGAAGACCCTGTGCGCCCGCTCCTCAATCACCGGAGCTGTCCTCACTGTCGTCAGTGAAATCATATAAGAAGATTGTACCGGCTGTATGTAGATAAGTCAACAGCATATCGGCCTGTATTTTGCCTTCATTTGGAGGTTTTTTCTTGCGGGGTGCGTGGCAGGGAGACGCGGACGAAAGTACCTGGGAACTCCGGGACGTTACGGGAGCTTTTTCGGTTCTGGTAGACGGTAACGCGGCCTGAGCCCGAGCGAATAGAGAGGGAGCCGCTGGCGCGGGCTGCGATTCCTGCGACGAGGGCGAGGCCGCCTCCGCGTCCTATCTCGCCCGTCGCCGAGACGCCCATCTCGAGTGCGTGGCGCAGGGCATCGTTATCCGAGGTGGTATGTTGGGCGTACTCGGGATTGCGGGAGAGCGTTTCTCGGACGCCTACCCCGCCGTCGGCAATCGCTATGAGGACCTCCTCGCCGCGGCGGCGGGACCCGCTGACGATATGGTGGTAGGCCTGGACGGCGGCGTAGGCTCCGAAAGAGGAGACGCCGTGCTCGGCGGCGTTCGCGCAGACCTCCGACAGAGTAGAGCAGATGGCAACGCGCTCGCGCAGGCGGTAACCCTGGTTCTCCAGGATCTCCGAGATCCTCTCTATGATCCCCGGTATCTCCTCCTCCGCATGGAAGTTGACCAGCTCCTGCAGCGTTCCCGGGTTGTGCCGGCGGCGTTCCTCCAAAGAGGCAACGTCGGCGTTGGTGCGCACCCGATCCCCGAACGACCTGAAAAAGTTCATCCGCTCCAGGTAAGCAGGCACGTCGCGTCCGGCGAGCGCCAGATCTACCTCCTCGCTGCGCGCGCTAAGGTACTCCAACAACGCGGCGAGACCGCACAGCCCGGCTGGCTCGACGAACTCGACCGAACGCAGATCCACCATCACAGGCTCTCCGTCCACCCGCGTGGCTGCGGCGAACGCAGGGTCGAGGCTGCCCATGGTGAGCACCCCGCTCATCGCGCCCCTGCTCCTGATGTTCAGCTCCAACTGCGTCCTCATTAGCCTTATTGTAGCCGGACAGGGCAGGATAGCGAGAGGGACAGCGTGCAAAGATACTCCGAGACGGTCAACTTCTCCGCGTAGTTATCGAAACGTTATCAAAACGCAGGAGAAGCGTTACACGGTCGTTGCGGTCTCGTAACGCGAATGTCATAAAGTGGTCCCATAGCGCTGGAGGGGCCGAGCGGTATGACGAGAGGAGAGTGTCATGCGGTTGACGGCTTTGGCTCTGACGGTGGCGGCGATGCTCCTATTATTATCAGCAGGCGTGGCGTCTGCGGTAACGGCCGGGTGCGTTCACGGAAAGATCTGCTACGGAACCCTGATAGACGACCGCCTCACGGGCACCAACGGGGATGATGAGATCCTCGCCCTGGGTGGCAGAGACTTCGTAAACGCCCGTGGCGGCTCCGACGTCGTGCGTGGCGGACACGGGGCCGACGGGGGTTGGTTCAGCCGCGGCGGTCTCATGGGCGATTCTCCTGCAATGTCCGTAAACAGCAACAGGGACGGCGACGACACTATCTCCGGCGGCGACGGCAGCGACTCCATCTACGGTTTCGGGGGCGACGACGTGCTCGTCGGCGGCGGTGGCACCGACTACATCTTCGCCGAGGAGTTCCGCACCAGGTTCGGTCGGCCTGGAGTCGCTCGCTCGAAGAACCCTGGAAAGGACACCGTGAGTGCTGGCGCTGGAGGGGATCACATCGAGGCTGTAGACGGTCACAGGGACGTAATCGCCTGTGGTGATGGCAAGGACGCTGTGTGGTTCGACGAGGACCTCGACACTGTCTCATCCGACTGCGAGCTCAAGAACATCATTCACTCAGGCAGGTAGGAAGAGAGCACACGCGCGCTTACGGTTTCTGATCCTCCCGCCGGCGTTCGTAGAATAGCTCGGTGTAGCGGCGGTTGTCGTAGCGGCTCAGGATGCTGCCGTCACCGACCTGCTCGAAGCCGTTCTTCTCGAAGACGCGCTGCATGCGGTCGTTATGGGCCAGTGTCGAGCCGCGGACGGTTCCCAGGCCCAGAGTATTGAACACGTAGTCGAGGAGGAGGGTTACGGATTCCGTGGCGTAGCCTCTGCCGCGCAGGTTTCCCGGTCCGATCTTTATACCCAGTTCGCAGCCGTCTCGCCGGAAGTCGTAGAGGGTCGCCATGCCGATAGCGTCCCCTGCAGCCTCTATGATAAAAGTCTTGACGCTCGCGTCCTCCCAGCGGGCCAGGTAGTCGCGGCGGGCCGCCGAAAGAGAGATGGAGATAGGAGAACGCCCGTTCCAGGCGGCGAGTTCTGGGTCCCTATCCCAGGAATAGACCACCTCCACGTCGGACTCCCGCGGCGGCCTGAGGATCACCGACCTTCCTCTAAGAATCTCCAGTTCTTCTGTGTGTATAGCGTCTCCTTCCTTAGAAACAAGAATGTTACACCCGTCGCCAGCCTGAGGCATCCTTTCGGGCTGGTCCATATTAGTTAGAATACCCCGAAGCAGAAGATCGGGAGCGTCATTGAGCGGTACGGTTGGGGAGCTCTTCGGGGGCTCCGGCAGAAGAGTCCGGGACGTGATCTGGGGGGACGTCTCCATAGACCGGGCGGTGAAGGCTCTGCTCGAAACCGGCGCGATGGAGCGTCTTAAGGGCATGAGCCAGCTCGGATTCACCTTCGGGTCCTTCCCGAGGGCCCGCCACACGCGCCTTGATCACGCAATCGGCGTCTACCACCTCGCCGGGCTGACGCTGAAGCGGATCACAGAGCAAGGCGCTTACCTGGAGGACCGCGAGGTACGGGCGGCGCTGGCGGCCGCCCTGCTCCTGGACACGGGCAGATACCCTTACGCCAACTCCATCGAAGGGATCCACCTGCCAGGCGCGCCCACTCTCAAGGAGTTGAGCCGGCGCTGGATCGAACACACCGAGGTGGCGAAGATCCTGCGTAGCGAGTGGGACCTCGAACCCCACAACGTCTTCAGGCTGGTCTCACGCGGAGATACGCCACCGCACAGCCTGACGCCAACTGAACACCTCCTGCGGGATATCCTTTTCGGCTCTCTGGACGTGGACGCCCTCGACCGCCTCGTCCGCGACGCCAGGGGGGCCAGGGTCCCCTACGGCCTGGTCGAAGTGGAGTCCCTCATTGAACGCCTCAGGATCGTGGGCCAGGAGAACAGGGCGGTACTGGCGCTGGACGAGGACGGGGCAGGCACCCTGCAATCCCTGGTCTTCTCCCGCTACCTGGTGCACTACAACGTCTACGGCCACCACGCTCTGCGTATCCCGACAGTGATGTTCCTCAGGGCCGTCCAGGACGCCATCCAGGCCGGCACCATGACCTTCGACGAGCTCTCCGAGCAGGACGACGCGGGAGCCTTCGTCCTCCTCGAGGACTCGGCCGAGCCCGAGAGCTCAACGGCCACCCTCATGAAACGCCTCGCCGACCGCAGGCCCTACCATCTCGCCCTTGAGTTCGACGAGCGCCACCCGAGCTACTCCTCCCTGATACGGCTCCGCGACGACGCTTCCTGGCGCCGTCGCGTTGAAGAGGCCTGGTCCCGCTACCTCACCCGCTACCGCAAGGGCGTCGCCGGGACCTTCGACATCCTGATAGACCTCCCCGAAAAAGAGCACTTCCCCGTGGAGCTGCGCCTGATCCGACGCACCCCCCTCCCAGGCGAGCGCAACCCTGTGGGCTGGCAGAACCTCTCGGGCATGTCCGAAGACGAGGTGACGCGCTACCACGCTCCCCTCCGACGTATACTTATCGCAACAGCGAACGAAGACCTGGTAAAGTCCGTGCGCCGGCACGCCGAAGAACTCTTCACCATCGCCGAGGAAGTAGGCTGATTTAGCATTTCAGCCTGTCAGCACCTACAGCAACTTGCAGAAGAACTGATCTCTCGAAAGGCAACGCCGTTTGTGTATCCTTGTCGGCAACTAGACGCCAGACGTTTGAAGTTGCGCAAAACCGTGGATCAGTCGTTTCGAGATACGCTGTAGCGCGATTCGCCGCTGTGCATTGCCGAAAAGTTTCTGCCATTACACCCTCTTAGAAAGCGCGCAGGACAAGAGTCGAACGTCGGGAAGCTGACTGGCTGAAATGCTCAAGTGCTGACCAGCCCAAACAAAAAGGGCCGGTGTTCATAGAAGGGTGAGACCCTTTTCCGGCCCTTAGCGGCCCCCAGAAAGGACCGCTAGGATGATACTAAGATTATAAATGACCGTCTGGCTCAGGCGCAAGCGTTGTGAACAAAACTTAACGTTGGCCCCTATCTCCCCACGAGCAATGTTATAATCTGCCTTTATGGGCCGCTAGCTCAATTGGCAGAGCAAGAGACTCTTAATCTCTAGGTTCCAGGTTCGAGTCCTGGGCGGCTCACTCGGAAAAATCTACGTTTTGCAGGTAAAATGTGGCGATGCCAGAAGCCTTCGGTGGAGTACCGGGGGCTTATTTACTGCAACCGTACTTCTTCTGCCCTTCAGCTCCGTTAACTCAGCATGTCCGAACCCAGCCAGGCAGACGCCAGCCGGGGGCCGGCAAGAGACGTCCTGGCGGCGATCGTTCGGACGCCGAACAACGCTACTCTCTCCTTCACCTTTGTGGCTCTGCGCTCGTGGAAGCGCAGAAGAATCCGTTCGTTTACGGCCGCCCGATTTCCAGGGAGGAGGAAAAGCGTATCCTAGCGGCGGACGTGCTTTCGGGGCAGCCGGTGATGATGCACGCCCCGAGGAGGTACGGGAAGACGAGCCTGGTGCGTGTGGTGGCCCGCAAGCTGCTGGAGGAAAACGAGATGCCGTTCGTCTACGTGGATCTGTGGGGAGCAAGGAGCATAACGGACCTGGTGGAGGTCCTGGGCGAGGCGCTCAATTGCGGAACTCCTGAGATCTATAGGCTTCGAGGTGGGCGTGAGCGGGGTACTGAGCGTGCGATACGAGCCGCGAGGGCGGGAAGATTCCGGACACAGGGCGCTCAGGGAGTTGCTGCGCGTGGCAGAGCGATCCCCGGAAGATCTCTTCTGCCGTCTGCACGTTGTTCAAGCTGACTCTCCTCCTATCGAGTCGAACCTTCGAAACCTCGTAATCTCTCGAGCGCAAGGGCAACGTGCCGCGCCCGATCCTTCTCTTCCTTGCGACTTTGCTCATCGCGCATCTTTTCGAGGGCAATAATGACAGCAGTGGTATTCTTTCGACCCCTGCCAGCCGCTTTTTCGTAAGCGT
>DASSJP010000496.1:0-5958 GCA_035691165.1 Rubrobacter sp. | reverse complement strand
GAGATCCTGCCCGCTTTACGCAGGTGAGGGATGGAGTATTCCCTCAAGTAACGGTATAGGGTTGGGCGGGGTATGCCCAGAAGATCACTGACCTCATCTACCGTGTAAATAGCCCCCTCCAGGATTCTCACACAGATATTTTGCGATTTTTTCTTGCCGGTCAGCATGTTAACACAAAGTCCATTCGGCCTCGTGGCATGACAAACGGCGCCAGGGAATGCGGTTTTCGCTGCCAGGCGCTGATACGGCGCAGAGGCGATCGGCGCCGACCGTTCGAGAGGGATTATCACGGCATGATAATGGTGAAAATGGACTTGATTTCCCCTTGCAAAGCGCAAATACTCGGCGCCGCAGAACTTTGATGTTGAACTACAGGTAAATGTAAAGCTAACGCAGACGGAGGGGGATGCGTTGCTGAAAAAGTTGTCTCGCTTTTTGTGGATATTTGTTCTGGTCGGCGCTTTCGTGGCGCTGGACAACGGCAAGGCCGAGGCCACCACGGGGCTGGCTTCGTGGTACGGGCCTGGTCTGGAAGGTCAGTTAACGGCGAGTGGCGAGGTCTTTGATCCTTACGGTTTCACGGCCGCCCACAGGACGCTGCCGCTCGGGACGCAGTTGACGGTCAGCTACGCTGGTCGCTCCGTACAGGTGACGGTCAACGACAGGGGGCCGTACTCGGGAGGTCGGGATCTCGACCTCTCACAGGGCGCGGCCGAGTACCTTGGTCTCACCGCAGCCGGGGTGGATTGGGTGGATTACACTGTTGCGGGCGGTGGCGGTTACGCTGGAGATTCGACCGGCTATTCTGGCGACTCGGGAGGCCAGAGCTACGCCTCCGACCAGCCTGACACTGGTGGCGGGTCGTACGTGGTGCAATCCGGAGATACCCTGTCGGGGATAGCGGCCCAGCTCGGTACTTCGGTGGACCATCTGGCGTCGTCCAACGGGATATCCAACCCTGACTTCCTCACTGTCGGACAGACGCTGCACTTCTGATCCTCCGGCGGTAGCCGAGCGGTGCGTGCAGGGGTGTAAACTCTAGCGCGTAGGCGGCAGAAGGAGACTCTTTGGTCGAGAAAGGCACCGCTCCGACGTTCGGGTTGTGGTACGACTTCAGGCAGAGGTTGCCGCTCGGGGACTACGCCGGGTTCTACGCGGAGTGCCTGGAGGAGATCGAGGAGGGAGAGAGGCTCGGCTTCACGGGGGTCTGGCTCTCCGAGCACCACTTCGTGGATGACGGGTACCTGCCCTCGCCGCTGGTCGTCGCCGCAGCGGTAGCAGCCAGGACGACGACCATGACCATCGGGACGAACGTGCTGCTTTTGCCGATGCACCATCCTCTGCGGGTGGCCGAGGATGCGGCGGTCGTGGATCTCATCTCGGGCGGGCGGTTCGTGCTCGGGGTCGGCCAGGGCTACGTGCAGCACGAGTTCGAGGTGCTCGGCTTCGAAAGAAAGCACAGGCCCTCGCTCTTCGAGGAGGGGATCGAGGTGATCCGGCACGCCCTCGAAGAGGGAAGGACAGGCTACACAGGCAAGCGCTGGAGCTTTGACGACCTGCCTTTCGAGCCACGTCCGAAGGAGAAGCTGCCGATCTACATCGGCGCATTCGCCGATCCGGCCATAGACCGCGCCGCGCGCCTCGCGGACGGGTTCCTCGCCTCCACGGGCGGGGGCGCATTCGGTGAGACGTACAGGAAGGTCAGGGCGGCGCTGGAGCGGCACGGTCGGGCTGACGATGAGTTTCCGTACGTGGCGTCAGGGGTTGCCTTCGTACACGAGGACGCCGGGCGGGCGAGGGAGATCGTTGGACCCGCGATCGCGTACCAGCGCACGCGCTACGCGGAGTGGGGCACGGACCGCGACAGGCCACGCCCGGAGCCGATCAGGGAAGAAGACCTGCCGTGGGATAGGTACCTGGTCGGCACGCCCGGGGAGGTGGCTGAGGACCTGATCGAACTCTACCGGGATGCGCCTTACGACCACCTCTGCTTCTGGGGCCGCCTGCCTGGCGTCACCCACGAAGAGGCTCTCGCGAACATGCGCCTCTTCGCATCCGAGGTCGCCCCGAGGGTCCGAGACTCGGTAAAGGCTTGAAGGTAACGTCGAACGTACTGAGTCATGAGGAGACCTCCTTCCTGGTGCGCCAGAGGGTGGCACGTCTGGCAACCGCGGACGAGGCGGGAAGGCCGCACGCCGTTCCCGTGTGCTTCGCATGTGCGCCTGGCTCGATCTATATAGCCCTCGATGAGAAGCCGAAGGACGTACCCGTAACCAGCCTGAAACGCGTCAGGAACATTCTGGAGAATCCCGACGTAGCCCTCGTCGCGGACCGCTACGCCGAGGACTGGAGCATGCTGGCTTTCGTGATGGTGCGCGGGCGGGCCGAGCTTCTTGACCCTGATACCGGGGAGCACGCCACGGCCGTACGGCTTCTTCGGGGCAAGTACCATCAGTATGAGACGATGAGGATAGAGGAGAACCCCGTCATCGCCATACGCCCGGAGAAGGCCGCCTCGTGGGGCGCGCTCGACGAGCCGGAGTCCTCCGAGCCGCCGATCCTCGACACCATACACGGTCGCCGCTCGGTCAGGCGATATCTTCCCAAGAAGGTGCCTGATGAGATCTTGGAGCAGGTGCTCGAGGCCGCCCGCTGGGCCCCTTCTCCACACGGACGTCAGCCCTGGCGCTTCGCCGTGATCAAAAAGGTAGAGACGAAGGAGCGTCTGGCCGACGCGATGGGCGAGGAGTGGCGGACCAACCTGGAGATGGACGGTCAGGATGCAGGCATCGTGGAGAAGCGCCTCGAAGGCTCACGGAGGCGCCTTTTGGACGCGCCGGTATTGGTATTGCTGTGCCTGTACCTCGAAGACCTTGACGTCTACCCTGATGCGGAGCGACAGCGCGGCGAGACCACGATGGCCGTCCAGTCCCTGGGGGCTGCTGCCCAGAACGCGTTGCTCGCGGCATACGACCTCGGCCTCGATGCCGGCTGGATGTGCGCGCCGCTCTTCTGCCCCGAGAAGGTCGTCGAGGCGCTGGGGCTTGATCCAGAGCTCGTTCCACACGCGCTGCTCACGCTCGGATACGCGGACGGGGACCCCCCGAAGCGCAGGGACAGGAAGGCACTCGACGAGCTCATAGTCTACAGGGACTGAGCCGCCCGCAGGGTCATCGACGACATTCCGGAAGACTCTGGTGTCCGTACCCTGAATCCGTATCTCTCGTAGAAACTTACGTAAGTAGTCGGCGGCGCGTTGTCGTGCCGCCAGGACGGGAGGGCTTCCATGATCATCCTCCCGAAGCCTCTTTTCTGATGACCGGTTACGAAGGCGACGTCTACCACCTCGAAGAAAAGTCCGCCGACGATCCTACGGATGCCCACGGTCCGCCCGTCGCACTCCGCGCACACCCCGAACATTGGATAGCCCTATCTCGGCCGCACGCGGGTCACGCGGACATGGGCCCGCCTCAGTCCTGATGCTGTCGTAGTCCTCGATCGAAGGCACTTGCTCGACGAGCCTGTAGCCGCTCACCCCACGGAGTATTCCCGCTCCGATACACCATAAAGTGTTGTGCGGCGGCGGGGGATGCGTCCGATCTCTCGTATCATGGCCTCGAGTTCTGAAGGGAGCATCTCCTGGCCGTGGCTGGCCCCGGCGGCCCGCGAGATGTTCTCGTTCATGAGCGTGCCGCCGAGGTCGTTGCAGCCGGCGTTGAGGCAGGCTTTGGACCCGTCGAGGCCCATCTTGACCCAGGAGACCTGGACGTTATCTATGTAGCCGTGGAGGGCGATTCTGCTGACCGCGTGCATCTTGATAGCCTCGGCGAAGGTCGGGCCTTTGCGGGAACGGCCCTGCAAAAAGAGCGGCGCGCCCATGTGGACGAAAGGCAGCGGCACGAACTCTGTGAAGCCGCCTGTCTCGGCCTGTATCTCGCGGAGGACAAGCAGGTGCCGCGCCCAGTTCACAGGACCTTCCACGTGGCCGAACATGATCGTTGTCGTCGAGCGTAACCCGATGGCGTGCGCAGCACGCATGACGTCTGACCATCCAGCCGTGTCGATCTTGTCGGGACAGATGATGGCCCTGATCTCGTCGTCGAGTATCTCAGCCGCCGTCCCTGGCAACGTCCCAAGGCCCGCGTCCTTGAGCTCCTCCAGAAACTCCTCGACGGAGAGCCCCAGCGTCCGTGCCCCCTGCGACACCTCCAGGGGCGTGAAGGCGTGGACGTGCATCTCCGGCACCTCTTCCTTGACGGCCCGCAGGTACTCCAGGTAGCTGGTTCCCGTGAACCGGCCGTGGATGCCGCCCTGCATGCACACCTCGGTGGCGCCTTTCTCCCACGCCTCGCGGGCGCGCCGCGCGACCTCGGCCGTATCCAGCAGATAAGGCTCGCCACGCAGGTTAAGGGACCTCGGACCCTTCGAGAAGGCGCAGAAGCGGCACCTGAAGTAGCACTGGTTCGTGTAGTTGATGTTCCTGTTGACGACGTAGGTGACCTCGTCACCGTTCACCTCGCGCCTGATCTCATCTGCGACGCGACACAGCTCGGCTAGCTCGGTGCCGCGCGCCGTGAAGAGCAGGGAGATCTCCTCTTCGTCCAGGTCCCGCTCCCCCGCGCCAGCGAGCGCCCGCGCGAACTCGGGACGTACCTTCGAAGGGCGTTGACCTCGTGACTCGGCGACCGTTTTCGAGGGGATCTCCTCCAGGGTACCTGGCGCCCAGGCCTCTACCCTCGCGAAGCCCTCGGCGTCCATGCCTGCCCACACGCTGGAACGGAGCTTCTCGTCCACCCACCTCTCCGCCTCGCGGGCGTAAGATGGATGGAGGGCGAGGCGTTCGAGGAGCAGGTAGCCCTTGCTCTCGGTCGCCCTCTCTAACTCTTCCAGATGAGGCCACGGGCGTTCCGGATTGACGTGGTCGGGGGTGACCGGGGAGACGCCGCCCCAGTCGTTTATGCCGGCGTCTATGTAGCGTGCGTACGAGGGCGTTCCGTCCTGTCCGTCCTCAGCGAGGTTTGGCGGCGCCTGTACCGTCATGTCCGGGGGTAGGATCAGACGCGCCAGCGCGATGGTCGCGAGCATCTCGTTCTCCGAGGGCTCGGACGAGAGCGCCATGCGGGTGCCTTGCTTGGCCCTGAAGTTCTGGACGATGCACTCGTGGACGTGACCGTGTCGCCTGTGCGCATCCCTGATGGCGAGGAGGGTATCGACCCGCTCTTCGATCGTCTCGCCGATCCCGATCAGAATCCCCGTCGTGAAAGGCACCCCGAGTTTGCCCGCCGCGTCTATGGTTTTGAGACGCTTGGCTGGGACTTTGTCGGGGGAGGCCCAGTGGGCCATGTTCGGCCCGAGCAGCCTGTCTGTGGCCTGCTCGAGCATGATCCCCTGCGAGGCGGCGACGTGCCTGAGGTTCCTGACCTCGTCTTCGTCGAGCACCCCTGGGTTGGCGTGCGGCAACAACCCCGTCTCGTCAAGAACCAGCCGGCAGACGTGGATCAGGTACTCGACGGTGCTCCCGAAGCCCATCGCCCGTAGCTCGCGCCGTGCCTCGGGGTAGCGCTTCTCCGGCTTGTCCCCGAGCGTGAAGAGGGCCTCCTTGCAACCCGCATCCGCGCCCGAACGGGCAATCCCGAGCACTTCCTCAGGCGTCAGATAGGCTCTCTCCCCCCGGCGTGGCTGGTGGGCGAAGGTGCAGTAGCCGCAGTTGTCCCTGCACAGCTTGGTGAGCGGGATGAAGACCTTGCGCGAGTAGGTAATGCGCGGCCCGAAAGCCCTGTCGCGAACCTCCGCAGCCGCCCTCATCACCGGCCCCGGGTCCTCGTACGCGGATCTCGCCAGCTCGTGCACCTTCCCCCGTCCCGCGCCTGCGGAGATCACCGCGTCCATCACTGCTCCGTACCCCCCGTCTCATTTCGTGGAAGAGCAGTATACTCCCGAATCCCTCCGATGAAAGAC